>JAHBXU010000333.1 GCA_019636315.1 Planctomycetaceae bacterium
CGAGATTGTCGGCCGTCAATTCATCCTTGAACGCCAGCAATCCTTGATTGAGTTGCTGGATTGGTTCTCCGGACATCGAACTGGAGACATCCAGAAGAAGCAGGCATGGTACACGCGGTTCCGGGTTCTCGGCGAAGTTGTCCGTTCCAAATGCGATTTGATCCATGCCGCTCTCCTTCTGCAAATAAATTCAGTATTGTGGACGAGAACTGTTCACGACTGAGTTATGGAAACACTTCAAACTATCGAGACCCCAAGGCAACAACCGCCGAGAGCGTGAACAGGAGAAGGCCGATAGGGATGCAGCAGCCGAGCATCTTGCCGACCTTTCGCTGCCGGCCTGCGCGAGTCAGGGGAACTCCGAGTTGCCGTGACAGCTTGGCTTTTGCAGACGAAAGTCCGATAGCGCGTTTCCACGAGAACGAGAATCCGTACTTTCTGCGTCGGCCCATTGTCTCCTCCCGCGATTTTTGTGATCCTCATTATGGACAGAAGTTCACGAGAATGTAAACGCTCGAATGGTCCTTAATTCACAAAATCGCACCCCGTATTCCTGCGCGGCCTTGCCGATTTTCAGCGCGGCAATTTCCGCGTTGACGATCCCCTCCAGCGGCCGGAACACGAACACCTGATCAAAGCGGCTGATGATTTCCGGACGAAAAGTCCCCGCTTCCCGCAGCACGCTTCGCACCGCCTGCCCCAGCTCGAACGGGTCGTCGAATTGGCCGGCGAGCTGCGCAATGGCCTCGTGCTGGGCGTTGCTGGTGAGCACGACGAACGACTGCGTGAAATCGGCGACCTTGCCTGATCCTTGCTCGGTCAGCCGCCCTTCGCCGGTCAGCGACGAGGAGATTTCAAAACCTGAATAAGTACTGAACAATCTGGCAAGCGAATTGCATACCGGTGTGGGTGAAAGGAGGCACTCACATGCTCATCCCCCTGTTGAAGTGGCCGCCACGTCGAGGGCGGAACATCACAGGGTCCAGGACGGCCCCGAAAGCGTTTCTGAATGATTCCCAATGGCTTCTGATCGCCGATCTCTTTCCGGAACCGGAGCCGTCGCCCGCCGGCGGACGGCCGCCGCACAAGCCGCGGCCGTGTTTGGAGGGAGTCCTCTGGATCCTCGCCAGCGGCGCCCGTTGGAAAGATTTACCAGAGCGATATCCCTCTCCTTCAACCTGCTGGCGGCGGCTGCGGGCGTGGACCGACAGCGGCGTGTGCCGCGAAGCCTGGAAGCGAGTGCTCGGAAAACTCGACCGGCTCAAGGGGCTCCACTGGGAGGAGGCGATCGGCGACGGCTCGTTTTCACGGGCCCGCTTCTTCCGTGCAAAGCTGTGGGGGGCGCCGAGGTCGGCTACGGCCGCAAGGGCAAAGGCACCACGATCATGCTGATGGTCGACGGCGAGGGCACGCCGCTGTCTGCGTTCACCACCGCAGCCAGCACCAGCGAGGTGCATGCCATCGAAACGCTGGTCGATGAGCGCGTCGCGACGAACAAGCCCCGGCACTTGATGTATGACAAAGCGGCCGATGCCGACTGGCTGCGGGACGCGCTCGATGTGCGCGGCATCGCCCTCATCTGCCCGCACCGCGCGAACCGCACCAAGCCGCCGACACAAGACGGCCGACCCCTGCGCAGATACAAACGACGTTATAAAGTCGAGCGGACGATTAGCTGGCTGCATAATTGCCGCCGCCTGATCACCCGCTGGGAATACTATCCCGAACTGTTCGAAAGCTTTGTTCACCTCGGCTGCCTGTACACTATCCTTAAGAGGTTTTGAAACTTCCTCTTGGGGTTCTTGGGCGTTCGATAGGATCTCCCGGATGACGGAATCGGCGTCACGATCATTTGCCGATTGCTTCGGGTTGTCCTGGGACTTCAGTCGACTGGGATCTTCCTCCGCGTCGATGGTCCAGAGCGGGAATCGCCAGCGGAGTACCGTCGGCTCCAGAGGTTTCCATGAGCGGACAGCGCCATCCAGGACGACGCAGTCGGGCTGCTGATGCTCTCGCAAAACCAAGTGGGCGTCTACGGCTCGCGACTGCGAGCCGGCCCCCGCGCCGACGTCCGTCACGGACTTGGACGATTGATCGCCCTTGCTGGTGTGGTGCACGAACAAGAATGCACAGCCAAGCCGGTCCGCGTAGCGATCCAGGGCGTTGAACACCTGGGCCATGCCGGCGTTATCGTTCTCGGAGATGCCGGCCGGAAGGAATCGGTAGAGTGCGTCCAGGATGATCAATTTGAAAAACCCCGGTTGTAGTTCCCCGAAATAGGCGGCCATGTCGTGAATGTCCACCAGCCGCCCCCGCAGGGATTCAATGAACAGCCGATCCTTCAACCTGCCGGGTTCAACGAATGCCTCCGAGCAGACCAGCGACAGCCGATTTCCGATGGTCTCGGGGTGCAGTTCGTTATCGAGGAGCAAAACGCGCCCCTCGTGAACTGGGAAGCGTCCGAGCCAGGGGGAGCCGGTGGCGACCGCCAGGGCAATACCGGCGGTGAGCCACGACTTGCGGGATTTCGGCGGGGCGATGATGCCGGCCGTTTCCCCTTCCCGCAGGAATCCGTCGATCACCGGCGGTCGCAGTGTGCAGCCGCTGGTGATGAGCAGGTCCGCACTCTGGAAGTTCGGCTTGGGGGCAGCCGTTTTGGTGTCCTTCTGCATTCGGCCCCGTGCATCCGCAAGCCGCTTCAGGATTTCATCGTCCGAGTAGTCACGAGGGAATGGTTTCTCAACGGCGTAGTGACGGATCGTCGCCAGAGCGTCTTCGTCATCCAAGCCGTGTTCGACGCATCGACACGCGCAGGAATACAGCCGGCGGGAGCCGTCGTTGCCGTCCTTCGTGCTCAGTGCATCCATTGCCAGCCGGCAGACAACCGCCTTGTGGAGCCGCTGTACGGCATCCGTCAGCTCGTCCGGCGCAGCGGGGGCCGGTTCCGTCGGCCAGTGATCCCATTGGATCGGCTCACCGGTGGGATGCGTCGATCCCGGAAAAACGGTCTGGTGTCCCTTGTCGGCGCGAATCTCGACCGTGGTATTGCCGTCGGCCTTGTGTTGAACGCTCTTGATCGGCCCCGCATAGTAGAGCCAGTGTGACCGCCGCTCGGACTCACGGCCAAACTTCGCAGGGGTCGCCGGGAGAAACTCCGGAGCCATTTCAACGGCGTAGGGGTGATCCAGGTCGACGTCGACAATCCAGCCAGAGCGTTCCCCCATATGGATGCCGATATTGAACGGCGGCTCCGGGAAATCGGCAGGGGTGAAAGTCTTATCCTGCCAACCCTTGATCGTCGGTCCTTTCACCTTGTATGCGATCGGGATCACCGACCATCCGCGAGCGATGTAATCCTGAATCACTCCGGCGTCCCCCGATCGGCCAGCGCTCGCAGGTCTTCCAGCTTGATCCGTGTGCACCGCCGGAGTTTGATCACCGGCAACTCGCCGCTTTGAATCAGTTCATAAACCAGCGACCGGCTGACGTTCAGAAACGTGGCCGCTTCTGCGATCGTGGCGAGCGCGCACAACGATCCCGATTGGGGTTCTACCTGGGACACAAGACACCTTCTACGTTACGGGAATGTCTCACGCGCCGACGAGGTCAGCGCGGAAATCCAGGCGTCCGACAGCAGGACGCCGCTCTTGTCTTGTTCGCAGCTTTGCGCCGTGCCGCCACAAGGGGCGACGCGACCGGTTCGCTCTTCCTACAGTCTGCCGTCGTGTCGGGAGAGATATCAAACGGGTTGCCAAATTTATTACGGCTGCCGCCGTCCGTGGATGTGACGCCGTCGTGACCGATGGAGCCGGCGCATGAAAAACCCGACATCCGGCACCCGGATGGCGGGTCGAAGTTGATAGCCAAAGTGATAGCCTAATGGGCGAGAATCATCACATGTCGGCGGACAACGGCGGAATCCCGAATGTGCATTTCGCCCTATAAAACAAGCGTCAAACGACATCCACGGACATCAGCAGACAACCCCTAAACCGGACTTTTAATCCGTAGGTCGTGGGTTCAAGTCCCGCCGCCCTCACTTGAGGTTTGTTGAGTTGTCATTTGGTTGGTTACTGCGTCGGGAGAGAGTTTTCGTCGATTTGAATGCCGAACCCGGGCGTATGGCTGAGTGAGACTGAGCCGCCGTCGATTTGGGGTTGGTCGAGGATCCAGGTCATCCATGGGCGGCCGGATTCTGCCAGCGGCTGGTGATCGAGTGCGGCAATTGCGTGGAGGCCCCAGACTTCAGCTCCGCGGTGGGGGCAGACGCGCAGGCCGGCTTGTTGTGCGTGGTGGTAGATCTTGATCAGTTCGCTCAGCCCGCCGCACCAGCAGACGTCGGGCTGCAGTGTCTGATGCAGGCGACGATCGATCAGTGGGCGAAAGCCTGAAAAGGTGAATTCGTGCTCGCCGCCCGCGATGGGGATGCGGCATTGGGATGTGAGTCGCTCGTATCCCGGGGCGTCGTCGGCAGGCAGCGGTTCTTCAATCCACTCCAGACGATCGGGGGCGACTCGTTCCGCGATGGCCAGCGTGGTCGCGACGTCCCAACGCATCCAGGCATCAATCATCAATTGGCAGTCGGGACCGATTTGTCGCCGTGCCGTGGCAACAGCACGGCAGACGTTCTCGATCACCCCGCCCTCGGCGTGATGTTCAACATGCAGTTTGAATGCGGTGAATCCCGCTTCGATGGCCGCGTCGAGATCATCCCAGACCGTCACATAGGTGGGAATGGGTTGGCCCGTTTGCCCTCCCAGGAGCGCGGCAACGGGGAGATTGGCGGCCTTGCCGCGCAAATCCCAGAGGGCCAGATCCGCACCACTGATCGCCATGATGGCGAGGCCCTTCTGACCGAAAGGTAAGGTCACGTCGTACATTCGTCGCCAGAGAGCATCGATCTGTTCCGGATCGCGATCGAGCAGCACATCGCGGAGGACAGTCCTGGCGACGTGAACTCCGGCAAGTCCACCGCCGCCGACACCGTATCCGGTGAGTCCGACGTCCGTGTCGACGGCGATAAGGATCTGCCCCATGCTCGTCCGCCAGTCGGGTGGCGAGTTGGCAGCGATGGGCTGACAGGCACGGACGTTGGTGATTTTCATTGCGGCGCCGGCTCCGCACCGTTCCGTGCTGCCCGCGTCGCATTGGCATCTGTTCCGCGTTGCTTACGACAGAAGGAGCTCGAGATCATCAGTGGTCAGATCCTTCATCAGGCGGTTGTCGCCTTCGAGAATCGCATCCGCCAGCTTGCGCTTTTTGGACTGAAGTTCCACGATTTTTTCCTCCACCGTGTCGCGGCAGATCAGGCGGTAAGCAAAGACCTGTTTGGTTTGTCCCACGCGGTGCGCCCGGTCGATCGCCTGTGCTTCCACGGCCGGATTCCACCAGGGATCGAGGAGGAAGACGTACTCAGCCGCGGTGAGGTTCAGACCGAGGCCGCCGGCTTTCAGGCTGATCAGGAACACGGGGACGTTGGAAT
>JAHBXU010000334.1 GCA_019636315.1 Planctomycetaceae bacterium
GCTGCTCGATAGCCTCCTGCAACGCCGGCCGCATACCACGCAAAACATGAACCCGGCCGGAATGGCCTTCTTGTGTGGTGCCGCCTTCCTGCTGCTGACGATGCACGCCATGTCGCTGCCGTTGCCTGATGCGACGCAACAGACCTTTGAGCGGGCGGACGACATGATCACCCGCACGGATCGATCGGAGTCGGCCACATCCCCGTCACAGCCCGCATCGCTGGAAACCGGCCCCACCGGCATGGTGATTGGCGCTGCCAGCAATGTCATCTTCTCGGAACTCGCTCCCCGAGTCATGTCGATGATGGCGCACCTGGCCGTGATCGTCGGCCTGCTGTTTGTTGGTCGCAACTTGTTCGGCGACTTGCAGTTGGGTTTGGCAATGGCCACCCTGTACCTGCTCCTGCCCTGTACGGCTTACGACGTTGGCGAGTTCAACCACGTCCTGCCGGCAGCGCTTCTTGTCTGGGCGTTCGTCGCCTATCGAAGACCGGTGATTTCGGGCATGCTGGTGGGGCTTGCGTGCGGCACGCTGTTTTTTCCGCTGTTCCTTGTTCCACTCTGGACGGCCTACTATGGCCGCCGACAAGGCGGAAAGTTCCTGTTGGCGATGACCTTGGTGTTTGTCGCGCTGATCGGGAGCTTTGCTTTGACTTCCTCAGGGACGGATTCGTTCTGGCGTCAGACGCTCGGAACGTTCCGCCTGACAGTCCTGGCATTTGAAGGCACCGGCGCGGTGGTCGGATTCTGGGATGCCGGCGAGTATGGGTCACCGTACCGCATCCCGGTGATCGTTGGTTATTTTCTGGTGCTGGCGGCGCTGACCATCTGGCCGCGCCACAAGACGCTCGAACATCTGATCGCTCATTCAGCGGCGCTGATCGTCGGGACGCAGTTCTGGTATCCCCAGCAAGGCGGTGTCTATCTGCTGTGGTACTTGCCCATCCTGCTCATGGCCGTGTTTCGGCCACGGATCGCCCATCTGGCGAATTCCGATCCGCTTCCCGACATCTCGACGGTCAACACGCTGCGAGGAAGCCATGTGGCCCCTCCGAGTCGCCGCGCTACAGGCGGACGCATCCATCGCGTGCAGCTTTACCGCTGACGGTTCTTGGCATTCGCGGCTCACGTCCGTCAACGACGCCATGCATGGCAAGCGGCGACTGCGTCCCGCGCGTCTCTTGCCGTGTCAGGTTCCCGGCGCGCGGACGCTTTCCCGATATTGGCGGGGCGTTTGACCGACCTCGCGTTTGAACGCGACCGAGAGATACTCCACATGCTCAAATCCGGTTCGCGCGGCGATCGCGGCGAGGGAAATTGTCGTATCTGTCAGCAGCCGCTTCACGCGTTCAATCCGGACTCGCATCATCTCTTCATGAGGCGTGCGATTGACGATCCGGCGGAACCGGCTTTCCAGTACGCGCCGTGAGAGCGGCACACGCTGCAGCACGTCCGACACGTTGATGCCGGTCGTTGCATACTCGCGAATAAAACGCACCGCTGCGGCGATCTCCGGATCATCGATCGCCAGCGTATCGCTGGATTGCCGCACCTGGACGCCCAGCGGTTCGATCAGGTGCGCTTCCACCTTAACGCGTTTTCCCGCCATCAGCCGGTCCAGGAGTTCGGCCGCCTCGTAGCCGGTGCGATGCGTGTTGGGAATCACACTCGTCAGCGGTGGACTCGCCAGATCACACAACAGTCGGTCGTTGTCGACGCCAACGACGGCGATTTCTTCGGGCACGGCGACGTTCAACTCGCGGCACACATCAAGCAGTTGCTGGGCCTTGATGTCGTAACAGGCCATGATCCCGATGGGACGCGGGAGACGACTGACCCATTGCGCCAGGCGTCGTTTCTCCCGATTCCAGGAATAGCCGGGCTGCGTCACGGGCAGCGACTGGTGGAGATAACATTCGCAGCCCGCGTCCTCGACAATTCGTTTGAAATACTCCTCACGCCACAGAGACCAGTTGAATCCCGGGTCACCGCAAAATCCCAGTTGGCGGAATCCACGTTGCAGAAGATGCTCGGCCGCAAGCCGCGCTATGGCGCGATCATCGGTTTCCACCCAGGGGATTCCGGGAACGCGTCGTGCCGCGCTGACGTCGACAGCGGGAAGCCTCGATCGTCGCACAACGCGGGCGACGTCCTCCGTTTCGATTCGGGCGATCAGGCCATCTCCTTTCCAGCGAGACAGCCAGTTGGGCGGGCGGGCGCCGCGTTCCTGCTCCGGCAGGTAGATCGACCAGGCCTCGTGCCGATGCACGTAGTCGATGATGCCTTCCAGCAGTCCACGCGCGTAGCCGTTGGACGTTTCGATCAGCAGGGCGACGGAGTAACGTGGACGCATGGTCGATCGTTCCCTCGCGAAATCCGCAGCACGTTCCGGTCGGAGAGGAGCAGACGGTCGCGCGCATCAGGCGGGACCAGACGGAACTGCGCGGTTCAATGCAAAATATCGCGGTGATCGCCGTGATTCAAATCGGCAGGTGATTTCCTCTCAGTGACAGGTCACTGTCTCTCGATGGGATTGAAGCCCTCGCCTTCAGGCGAAACCTTCAGGTACCGTGCTCCGAATGGAGAACATTCGCACATCCGCGTTATGACATCAAGTTTCATTTTGTGTGGACGACGAAGTATCGCAAATCCGTTCTGACGGGTGTGGTTGCCGAGCGGTTACGGGACTTGGTTCGGGACGTTTGTCGCACCAACGAGATCGAAATTCTGCAGGGGCATGTCGGCAAGGACCATGTCCCTATTTTGGTGTCGGCTCCCCCCCAACCTGTCGGCCAGCAAGATCATGCAGTACGTGAAAGGGAAGACCTTCCGCAAACTGCTGATGGAGTTCAAACATCTCAGCAAGCTGTACTGGGGACGCCATTTCTGGGCTCGCGGGTACTTTGTGGCCACGTCCGGGAATGTGACCGACGAGGTGATCAGGGAGTACATCCGGTTGCATGCGGAAGAACGTCCCCCGTCCGATGAAAACTTTCAGCTTGAGGGATGAGTTGAGGACTTCAGTCCGAATCTCATCCCCCGCCTTTCAAAGCTACCGCCTTACAGGCGGTAGTGGTTCACTTCATGCAGCGCGTCGACGTCCCGGGGTCCGAGTTCGCGTTTCAGCTTGGCAGCCATCAGGTGCGCTCGCTGAGCATTGCACCTCAGCGCCGGGATGTGATTGAACGCATCGAGTTCCTGAAAGGTCCGGACGACACCGCGCCGATTCTCTTCGCGGTCACCATTGAGACGCGGTGAACCCGCATGGGGCGCTCCGGCCGGCGCTGCCGGACGAATGGCGAATTCCGCTGCAATGAGGACTGAATCCGCACGATCGTCACAACCGCTCCGCCTCGTTCGATGGAACGGGTTACGCGCGGTTCGTGCAATTCTTTCCAGCCGACGGCGGCGAAACCCGCACCGATTCGCGGAATCGTCCTCCCGTCGTTCTTGCCGAACCTCCCGCCGGCGGAGATAATGCCGAGGCGGCGGGGGGCAGGTTTTCTCAGGCGGGCGAAATGCCGAGGGGGGCGACCCGTGCCAGGAATGGATCAAACGCGGTTATGGGAACTGATCAATTCATCGCTTCTGCATGGAATTGGCCTGTTAGTTGCTATTGTGATTCTCGTTGGAGTGATCTTTCGGATCAGAACACGGTTTCGGGAAGATGCGGATACTGCGGCCGACCACCATCAATTGCTGACGGGCATATCGGAATTGCACCGCGAAGGTGACCTCACGGAAGAGGAATACCGATCCATCAAGGGTCGGCTCATCAGCAAACTGGGCGCGCCTCAACAGCCTCCAGAGTAGTCGGCATCCCGCCTTTCCGAAAATCCCATCCGTCGGCTACTCCAGTCCTTTCCAGTAACTTGCCAGCAGACCGAAGTCCGTATCGACCCGGCGCGCTGACCACGACCACTCGTCGAGGACGTCAAGACGATTCGTCAGTCAATCACGTTCGTATGCCGATTCAGGGAGGCGGCAGCGGATCTGGCCGCCGGTCGCACCATCGACCGACAGCTTTGAAGGAATGCCCATGACATCCGGTAAAGACCAGCCCTCCACCAAACGCGGTGCCCAGGGCAAGAAGAACGCAAACTGTTCTTTTTGCCGTAAGAGTTATCGCGACGTCGGCCCGCTCGTGGAAGGTCCGGACGACGTTTACATCTGCGGCGAATGTATCGAACTTTGCCAGTCGATTCTGGACCAGGAACGCCGCCGCCGAGGCGAGTCGCGGACGCTGTTCTCCAAAGTTCCCACGCCGCGGGAGATGGTGACCAATCTCAATCAGTACGTGATCGGCCAGGAGCGGGCGAAGAAAACCCTCTCCGTCGCCGTCCATAACCACTATAAGCGGTTGATGGCGGGCGAAGAGGCCGGATCGGATGACGTCGAGATTGAGAAGTCGAACGTACTGTTCGTCGGGCCGACCGGTTCCGGCAAGACGCTCCTGGCGCGGACGCTTGCCAAGTTCCTGCAGGTGCCGTTCGCCATCGGCGACGCGACCACGCTCACCGAAGCGGGGTATGTCGGCGAAGACGTCGAGAACCTTCTGCTCAAGCTGCTGCATGCGGCCGACTTCGACATCGAAGCCGCACAGCGGGGCATTCTGTTCATCGACGAGATCGACAAGATCGGCAAAACCAGCCAGAACGTCTCGATCACCCGCGACGTCTCCGGTGAAGGGGTGCAGCAGGCGCTCCTCAAAATGCTGGAAGGGACCGTCGCCAACGTGCCGCCGCAAGGGGGCCGCAAGCATCCCGAGCAGCAGTACATTCAGGTCGACACGTCCAACATCCTGTTCATCTGCGGCGGGACGTTCGTCGGGCTGGAGGACATCATTGCCAAGCGGCTTGGCAAGAAGATGATCGGCTTCGGCCAGCATCTGCATCGCGACGCCGACCGGCAACGTGAAGAACTGCTGTCGGAAACCACCGTTGACGATATCCTGGAGTTCGGTTTGATTCCCGAACTCATCGGCCGGTTGCCGGTGCTGACGACACTCTCGCCGCTCGCCGAAGCGGATCTTGTCCGCGTCCTCACCGAACCGAAGAACTCTCTCGTCAAGCAGTATCAGAAGCTGTTCCAGATGGAACAGGCGGACCTGGAGTTCACCGACGGCGCCCTCCGCGAGATCGCGAAGATCGCCAAGTTGAAAGAGACCGGCGCCCGAGGGCTGAGGAGCGTCGTCGAGCAGGTGATGTTCGATCTGATGTTCGAGTTGCCCGAGCAGGAGCGTGGCCGCAAGTACATCGTCACGGCCGAAGTGGTGCGGGGCGAGTCCATGCTGTTCCCCGCCGACGGGTCAGCCGCTGCCTGACGTCGAAGTGTGAAGTGAACACCTTGAAGCCTGCGGGTCACCCCCCGTGGGCTTTTTCTGTTGATGGATCGGATACACTGCCTTGATGACCCCCGCCTCAGACGGCGGCTCCTTGAGCGCAGCACAGTCGATCCTGTCCGTGCCATTCGTG
>JAHBXU010000335.1 GCA_019636315.1 Planctomycetaceae bacterium
GGCAAAGCGTTTCTGGGGCTGACGCTTGGCTGCGCCCGTTGCCACGACCACAAGTTCGACCCGCTGCCCATCGACGACTACTACTCGCTGGCCGGCATCTTCAAGAGCACCAGAACGATGGAGAATTTCTCCGTCGTCGCGCGCTGGCAGGAGCGTCCGCTCGCGTCTGATGAAGAGATCGACGAGGAGCGGCGGCAACAGCAGGCGGTCGATTTGCTGCAAGCCGACATCGACCGAAATGTCCGTGAGGCGAATGACGTTCTCCTGAGTGCGGCACGCAGCCGTCTGGCGGACTATCTGCTCGCGGCGGAGGAAGCGCGGCAGATCGAACGCATGTTGGTACGGTTGCAGCCCGTGGGAGACGAAGGCGACTCATCGCCACGCGACGAGGTCATTGCCATCGAAGCGGAGGATTTTTCTCGTGGCAACGTCCGCAAAGACTTCGACGCCTATGGCCAGGGCATCGGAGTCATCCTGAACGACGGCCGGCTGCCCAATCGGGCCGACTATGAGTTCGCCATCGAAAAACCCGGCTATTACCAGATTGAACTTCGTTATGCCGCGGCCGAATCCAGACCCTGTCGGCTGTACTTCAACGGAGATCTCTTAACATCCGATGCGGCGTCCAACGTCACCGGCAGTTGGAATCCGGACTCACAACGCTGGTTCGTGGCCGCCATTCACCGTGTCCCGTTCGGTCGACACACCCTTCGGCTGGAACGGGATGGCCCGTTTCCCCATTTTGATCGACTGCTGATTGTCCCCATACCGCCCGAACGAGCGACGAAGTTGTCGCAGCTTTCCGGGGAACCGTCGTTCCATCGAGACGGACTGGATGCCACGTTGGTTTTACAGTGGAAGGCCTACCTCGAACGAAGCGGGATGAACCCGGCAGCCCCCTTCGCCGCGTGGAACGCGTTTGCCGCGTCGAGTGATTGGCCTGCCGCGAGTGACGGCCCACTTGTGACGGCACTGAGAGCCGCGCCTCAGCCGGAAACACTGCCGGCACTGGCACTGCGTTATCAGGACGTGTTCGAGCAGATTGATCAGAAAGTGCGAGAGAGTTCTTCCTCGGAATCTCTTGAGCCCTCCGAGGCGGCTCAAATCGATGGCCGCATGGCGCTCCGCGATGCCCTCTTCGATCCCCAGGGACCATTTGCACCTCCGAAAGACATCGAATCGCGGTACGAGCCGCACGTCGCCAAAATACTCGCGGCGCAGCGCGATGAACTCAAACTCCTCCAGGAGTCCAAGGTCACACTGCCCGCCACGATGGCTGTGGCCGAAGGAACGCCAGAAGATGTCCCCGTGCATATTCGAGGGAGTCACTTCACGCTCGGCGAGATTGTTCCGCGGCGTTTTCCACGCATCCTCGCCGGAGACGATTCGCCCGCAATCGGCGACGACCGGAGCGGCAGGCTCGAACTGGCGCATTGGATCACCGAGCCCGACAATCCGCTGACCAGTCGGGTGATGGTCAACCGGATCTGGCAGTGGCATTTTGGAGAGGGTCTGGTGCGAACTCCTGACAACTTCGGCCAGTTGGGAGAACAGCCCACACATCCCGAACTTCTGGACTGGCTCGCATTAAGGTTCATCCAGTCCGGCTGGTCGATCAAGGAGATGCACCGGCTGATGATGCTCTCCGCCACGTATCAAATGAGTTCCCAATACAATGCGGCCGCCGACACGCTTGACCCCGACAACCGCCTCTGTTGGCGCCACAACCGCCGTCGCCTGGAGGCAGAAGCCATTCGCGACGCCATTCTCGCCGTCTCTGGTCATCTCGATGTGTCGATGGAGGGCTCCCTTCTTCCAACAGCGAATCGCAACTACGTCACCAGCACGGCAAACGTCAATCCTGTTGTCTACGTGAGCAATCGCCGCTCGCTGTATCTGCCCGTTGTCCGGAGTGCGGTGTACGACGTGTTGCAGGCGTTCGATTTCGCGGATCCCAGTGTGCTGAATGGTCAGCGAATCAGCACCACCGTCGCCCCGCAGGCCCTCTTTATGATGAACAGCCAACTCGTCTCCGAACACGCACGCAATCTGGCGGAGACGCTCATCGGCGAGGCCTTTCCGCATGACGCCTCGCGATTGGAATCGCTGTATCATCGCGTGCTGACCCGCCCGCCCACTGTGGAGGAATCGACCCGCGCACTCGCCTACATGGCGGAGCTTCAAGAGCGTCTCGAATCGCGCGGCGATGCTCCCGAAACAACCCGTGTCGTGACATGGCAGAGCGTGTGCCGCGCACTGATTGCATCGAACGAGTTCCTATTCGTTGAATAGTCCCTCCGCGAGTCCCTGTCTTTTCCACCGTTCCGTCCCTCTCCCCGATTGTCGAATGTCATGCGAATGATCCCCCACGTCTCCCGCCGCGATTGGCTTCGATGGAGTGCGACGGCGTCCTTCGTCGCGCCCTGGAATCTTGCGGGTTTGCAGGCATTTGACGACGGCGGTCCTGCGGATTGGCCGGTGCGCGAACCTGCCGCGCTGGGTCTTGATGCGGCGGTCCTTGATCAACTCGCGGAACATCTCGAAGGCCGCGGTTGTGTCGTTCGGGACGGCTGCGTCGCGAAGGCCTGGGGCGATCAGGCGGTGCGGACCGACTGGTTCTCCTCGGCCAAGCCCGTTCTCAGCACGTTGCTGTTCTTCGCCGTCGAAGAAGGTCTGGTCACGAGCGTTGACCAACCCATTGCTGAATTTGGCTGGGATCTGAAGCCCAAAGATCGCGGTATCACGTTTCGTCATTTGGGAAGCATGTCGAGCGGATATGCGCGGCCGGAAGGCCCCGGAGAGGCCTGGGCGTATAACGACTTTGCCATTCAGCTCTACCAGCAGACGTTGTTCGACAAGGTGTTCCGGGACGATCCGCGTGCAGCGGCCGAACATCCTGCGCGGCTCGGGGCGTTGGGATTCCAGGATGGATTGCGTTTTCGCGAGAAAAACCGCCGGCTCTCGGGCTCTGTTCGCGACTTCGCACGCATCGCCGGTTTCTGGTTGAACCGCGGCCGCGTCGGAGAGAAGCAGGTTCTGCCAGAACGCTATTTTGACGAGTTCATGAAGCCGCAAACACCCAGGGACCTGCCGCTGACACAGCCAGCGGAAACTGACGACTATCTCGGCATCGGCAGCTACGGCGGAGGTTCCGATCACTTCACGCGATGCGGACCCGGCGTGTACGGCTTCAACTGGTGGTTCAATGACTTTGGCGGTTCACACCCGGACGTCAGGACCTGGCCCGACGCTCCGACCGACACCATCATGTCCATCGGCGCCCGAGGGAACTCATCCGCGATCATCCCGTCACTCGGCCTGGTCCTCGCATGTGCAGACGGCCGCTGGACCGACCTCAAATGCGGTGATCGCAAATCAAGAATCAATCGCGCCCTCGCCCTCCTCACCCAGGCCGCCGGTTGAAATGTACGGAACCGGCGCCATAGACGAGTAACGCGAGGCGTCGGCGAGGGCATTGGGGAATAGTCCTCGCTCAGGCATTGGGTGACGGTGTGTTGATCATGAGCGGCCTGTGGTCTCTGTCAACGGACCGTACAATTCGGGCCGACGAAAGCGGAACAGGTATTCCGGCTCGGATCGCGCGGCGCGCAGATCATCGTGCGCGAATTCGACGAGCAGCATGTCGGGTTGTCCGGCGGCGCCCGACCATTCCGCCAGAATCTCGCCTCGCGGTCCGACCGCTAATCCACCGCCCGGAAACGCCTGGTCGACGCCGGCAAACGAGACACGCCCCACATAGTTGCAGGCCAGTCCGAAGACGCCGTTTTCCTGGCAGCGGCTGCGAAGGGCCGGCTCCGCCCAGGCTTGCCAGCTTTGCGGCGTGACCGGTGGGGGATCCGCCGCAAAGGGAAACAGCACGATCTCCACTCCCTGGACGGCCAGCAATCGCGTGGACTCGGGCATCAAGGCATCGAAGCAGATATTCACGCCCAGCCGTCCCAGCGGCGTTTCGATGACAGAAGGCGGACCGCCGCCGTTATAGAAAGGCATCTCGAACATCGGCACGTGCATCTTTCGCCACTTCCCGTGCAGCCCGTCCGGCCCGATCACCACTTGCGTGTTGTGCAGCACATTGCCCGCATCTTCGAGCAGACCGACGCTGACCAGCACGCCGTGTTCACGGGCAACCTGGGCCAGGCGGTCGGTCGAAGGACCGGGAATCGACTCGGCAATCTGATGGGCTCCGCGCAGCGCCGCCCGGAGCCAGTCATTGTGGTTTCCCGTCGGATGATTCGGGAGAAATCCACTCAGCGAGAGTTCCGGAAACAGCACCAGTTCAGCTCCGGCCTGGGCCGCACGGCCGACCCATGATTCGATCTGATTCAGATTCTGAGACGTCTCGCCCGGCAGGGAGTCGACGGCGACGGCCGCCAGTTTGATCCGTTCTCGCATGCTCGCTGGTTCCTTCTGGCAAATGGGGGTTCCGTGTCATGGTGACGAATCGTCGCACACTCGGAAAGGGGACTGGCCGACATCGCTACGGGGATTGAGAAATGGTCTCACCCGATGTCGGACGCTCGTTCCCGCGCCGCTCCCGCGACGGGTCGCTCGTTGCACGGCGGCAACATGGTCGCGCATTTGGGCGATGCCGCGAAACTGCGATCATTGTTGAAGTCCGTCGTCATCGAAATCTGGGAGCCGACCCGCAGAGCGAGCGCTTGCGAATCCTCCCCTCAAGGACGTATCGTGTTATTGATACGAGTCCTCCGTCCCAGGAGGACGCTTCGGAGTGTTTGAGGAAAGGGGCAGGAATGCAGACACTTGCTCGGCAGGGCCGTCATCGCGGCCGCCACGCCCTGACGGCCGCAATGTTGTCCTTCGGCAGCACCGTGGCGCTGTGCGGCCCCTGCTGGGGACAAACAACCGTTGTGCGAAAGCCCGACACGACGATCCCCGGCGATTCTTCGGCCCTCAACACGCTTCCCGTCGCACTTCGGAAGAACGTCCCGGAGACAGCGGCCGACCTGCAGGAAATCGAAGATCATGTCCAGACAATGGTCGCCGATCTGATTGGCTGCACCGTCGGACTCCGGATTGGTTCGGCCCAGGGCAGCGGCGTGATCGTCAGCGAGGACGGCTATGTGTTAACAGCCGCCCACGTCTCCGGTCCTCCGGGCCGCCGCATTGAGGTCGCTCTCTCGGATGGAACCATCACGATCGGGCGGACGATGGGTCGCAGCCGCTTTCTCGATGCGAGTCTGATCAAGATAGACGCCTCGAATCGCAAGTATGCATACGCCAGGCTCGGGGCCATCGGCAACGTCCATCACGGCGACTGGTGCCTCGTCACCGGACATCCAGGCGGCTACCAACCCGACCGGCCTCCCGTGCTCAGAATGGGCCGCGTGATCGCCATCGACAACCGACTGATCCAGACTGACTGCGAGCTGGTCGGCGGCGATTCCGGGGGGCCCGTGTTCGACATGCAGGGCAAAGTCATTGCCATC
>JAHBXU010000336.1 GCA_019636315.1 Planctomycetaceae bacterium
CGCCCCTGCGGAGACCTTCATGCACCGACCCTGCATTGCCCTGTTCGTCGCTGTTTCTGCATGCCTGTCCGTCACATCGGTCAGCCGCGCCGATGATCCGGCCGCGTCGACTCAGGCATCGCCCGACCCGGCGCCCGCAGCCGCGACGAACCGTCTCAGCCGCGAGACCAGCCCCTACCTGCTGTTGCATGCCCACAATCCCGTGGACTGGTATCCCTGGGGTCCGGAAGCGTTTGAGAAGGCACGACGCGAAAACAAGCCGATTTTCCTGTCGATCGGCTACAGCAGTTGCTTCTGGTGCCATGTGATGGAGCGCGAGTCGTTCTCCGACGAAGAAATCGCGAAGTACATGAATGAGCACTTCGTGAATATCAAGGTCGACCGCGAGGAACGTCCGGACGTCGACGACATTTATATGCTGGCTTTGCAGGTCTATCAGCAGGCGGCCGGATCCGCGGCCGGGGGAGGATGGCCCCTCTCGATGTTCCTGACGCCGGATGGCAAGCCGATCGCGGGCGGAACGTACTTTCCTCCGCGGCCCGATCGGGGAATGCCGGGCTTTCTGTCGGTCGGCGAAGCGATTCACAATGCGTGGACGACAAATCAGGAGCAGATCGCTCACGCGGCCGATGTCATGGCCGGAGAAGTTCGCCGCGCAAGCGTTCCCGGGGTCCAATTGACCGTGGTGCCACTGGACCGGTCCCTCATCAAATCCGTCGTGGCCGCGACCACTGAACAATTCGACCCCGAATATGGTGGCTTGGACTTCGACGCACGGCGGCCGGAGAGTCCCAAGTTCCCCGTCCCCACTCGAATCGCCCTGCTTCAGTCTCAACTGGGAAAAGTGGGTGACGACGCAGCGATCGTTTCCATGCTCGATTCGACGCTCGATCACATGCTCCGCGGGGGCATTCGCGATCACCTGGGCGGAGGGTTCCATCGCTACAGCACAGATCGGGAGTGGCTGGTCCCGCATTTTGAGAAGATGCTGTACGACAATGCCCAACTGGCCGAGGTCTATTGTGCGGCTTATGAGCGGACGGGCCGGCCGGAGTACCGGGACGTTGCCGAAGAGACGTTCGCGTTCGTGCTCCGCGATCTGACAGGGCCGGATGGCGGCTTCTACTCCGCTCTGGATGCCGAAACGGACGGCGTCGAGGGACAACACTACGTCTGGACGAAGGACGAAGTCATCCGTCTGCTCGGGGAGGACGATGCAGAGCTGTTCGCTTCCGTGTACGGTCTTGATGAGCCCGAGCACTTTGAACATGGTTATGTGCTGCATTTACCCCGCTCGCCGGCGGATGCAGCGGCAGCTCATAAAATTGCCGAAGAAGAGCTCCGCGAGCGCCTGTCTGGGATGCGTGAGAAGCTCCTCACCGCGCGCCAGCAGCGCCCTGAGCTTCTCGTCGACGATAAGGTCTTGACCAGTTGGAACGGGTTGATGATCCGCGCCCTGGCGCAGGGCGGCAAGACGCTCCATCGTCCCGCGTTGATCGCCGCCGCGGAGCGTGCCGCGCGGCTCATCCTGACCGAACTCCGTGACGACGAGGGACGCCTGCTCCGGACGCGGCGGCAGGAGGTCTCCAAACTCAACGCGTATCTCGACGACTATGCATTCTTCGTTGACGGACTTCTTGCACTCCACCGCGTCACTGGTCAGGAGGAGTGGCTGCAGGCCGCACAGCAGTTGACTGACGATCAGATGGATTTGTTCTGGGACCCGCAGGGAAAGGGCTTCTACTTTACGTCCAACCACCACGAAGAACTGCTGGCCCGCACAAAAAATGCTTACGACAGCGTCCTGCCGTCGGGGAACAGCGTCAGTGTGAGGAACCTCGTGCGGCTCGCCCACTTGAGCGGAGATCCGAAGTATCGCGAGAAAGCCCGGGAGGCGCTGACGGCGTTCGCCTCTCCGCTGCAGAATCATCCCGGCAGTCTGACGTACATGGCAATCGCATTGGAAGACTACCTGGCGCAGGCCGGGGAAAGCGACTCGAAACCGGCGAATGGGACGGACGCGGAGGTCGCTGATTCCGCCGGTTCGCCGGAGTCAACAACCGTCGAGGCCGCCAAGTTCCCGGTCGAAAGTGCGGATCAACCGCTCGTTCTGGCGGCGCGCACCGACCCGCGGCAGGCAGATGCTGTCGTTTCCGCGAAGGCGTATCTCTCTGTCGACAAGCTCCCGCCGGGCGGCCGCGCCGAGGTGGCCGTTGTTCTGAGCATCAAGGAAGGGTGGCACATCAATGCAAACCCGGCACGGCCAGAGGGACAAATCGCCACAGAAATGCAACTGAAGTCTGCACAGAGAACGACGCTTTCCCGGGTGGCCTATCCTCGCGGTCATGACTTCCGTATGGCGGCCATCAATGAGCCGCTTTCCGTCTATGAAGGGGACATCGTATTGAAAGGCGTGCTTGAGGCGCCTCGGTCTGCCGCGGGACAGGGAGAGGAACTGCAACTGAGCGTTCGCTACCAGGCATGTGATGATCGCCGCTGCCTCCGTCCGACCGATGCTGTCCTCACGTTTAAGGTGCCTGTCGCCGCTAATCCTGCTGACGTGAAAGCGATTAATCGCCCGCTGTTTGCGACGGGCAGGAATCCATGATGGCCGTCGGCGGCACGGTTGGGCGGCGACTTCAGCACGGATGATCGCGGTGTGGGCCCCCGCCCGCGACTTGGAGAAGTCGTCCCTCCCATCGCCTGCCGACGATAGGCGGGCCCACGGGAGGCGGATATACTGTTGCATGGCCCAACCTATTGTGAGACAGAGACTCAGTCTCAACAAGAATCGCCGCCCGCCTATCTCATTGACTCTACTGAGCTTTCAATCGACGTCCCCATGATCAGTTTGTCATCTATGACTCGCGGCACCGTCACCTGCCGGCAAGTGCACGGCGGCGGTCCCGAGATCACCCGCCTGAAGCGGCTGGGCATTTGCGTGGGACGACAATTGGAAATCGTCCACTCCGGGGACCCCATGATTCTTAAAGTCGCCGGGACGCGAGTCGGCCTGTCGCGGCAGTTGGCCGACGCGGTGCTCGTGGAACCTGCCGGACCGAACACAGCCGCCGCGGAGATCAATCAACCGGCCAAGGAGCAGCCATGACATCCCCAAACCTGCTCCCGGTCCTGCCGGACATTCCGGCGGGAAATCGCCGGTCCGAGTCCAAGACGGTCGCCCTGGTGGGCAATCCCAATACTGGCAAAACCAGTCTCTTCAATCGACTGACCGGGCTCCGCGCCAAGACCGCCAACTATCCTGGCATCACCGTCGATCTGCGCACCGGCCGACTGCGCCTGCCGGCCGGCCACGTCACGCTGATCGATCTGCCGGGACTCTACAGCCTCGACGCTCTCAGCCCCGAGGAACATGTCGCGCGGGGCCTGCTTCGCGGTGAATCATCCGCAGCGGCGGCACCGGACGTCGTCGTTCTGGTCGTCGATGCGACCCATCTGGCTCGCAACCTGTGTCTCGCAGGAGAAGTGCTGGAACTCAATCATCCGACGGTCGTCGCACTCAACCTGATTGATGCCGCAGACGCAGCTTCGATCAAAATCGACATCGACAGCCTCGCGACGGAACTGGGCTGCCCGGTCATTCCCGTCAGTGCGCGGACCGGTCGCGGGATCGATGAATTGAAGCGTGTCGTGGGCGAGATGCTTGATGTTCCATCGCCGCTGGCGTCGCGAACCTCCTGCATCGCCGGCTGCCACGGCTGCACGTTTTCCGCCCGATACGAGTGGGCTGAACGGGTCTGCGGCGAGATCGCCCACGTCCCTCAAACGCACGATCAGCGAACGGCCGCCATCGATCGATATTTGACGAACCCCGTCTTGGGGACTCTGGCCTTCATCGCACTCATGCTGGGGGTGTTCTATCTGATCTTCTCGCTGGCCGATGTGCCGATGACGTTGATCGATGAGGGCTTCGGTCGGCTGGCCGATCTGGCGGAGGCATGGATCCCCACCGACGCGGCGCATCCGTGGCTGTGGATCCCGGCAGTGGGGGGGCTGACGATGGTTCTCTTCGCCATCGGTTATCGCATCGCCGACATCCGCTGGTCGTGGCGAAGCAGCACGGCCGCCGCTTTGACCGCGGTCCTGGTGGCATTCCTGCCGGCGGAAGATCTCCGCAGCCTGGTGGTTGACGGCGTCATCGGCGGTGTCGGAGGCATCCTCGTGTTTCTGCCGCAGATCTGCATCCTGTTTTTCTTCATCTGCCTGCTCGAAGACAGCGGCTATATGGCGCGTGCCGCGTTTGTGATGGAGCGATTGATGCGGCGGGTCGGATTGCCGGGCAAAGCCTTCGTGCCGATGATCTCGGCGCATGCGTGCGCCATTCCGGGAATTATGGCGGCCCGCGTGATCGAAGATTGGCGCGACAGACTGGTGACCATTCTCGTCCTGCCGCTGCTGACCTGCTCGGCTCGATTGCCGGTGTACGCGATGGTGGCCGCCCTGCTCTTCAGCGACGCCCCGGCGAAAGGGGCGCTTGTGTTTGTCGGCGCCTACCTGCTGGGAATCACGGCGGCACTGCTCACCGCGCTCGGATTGAAAAAGTCCATTCTGCGTGGCGATGCGGTCCCCCTGGTGATCGAACTCCCCCCCTACCGGATGCCGAGCCTGCGAAACGCCCTGTTGACCGTCGTCGACCGAGCCCTGGTTTTTGTGCGGAATGCCGGCACCGTCATTCTGATGATCTCCGTCATCCTCTGGGCACTCGCCACATACCCGAAACTTCCGGAAGAGGGGTTGTCGGCGGCGGGGGCCGAGAAACTGGCGTCAATCCGTGCGGCAGAAGACGCAGCCGACGATGATACGGCGGCAGCATTGGCCGTGGAGGCCGACCAACTCCTCGCCCAGGAGGGGTTGGCTTATTCCGCAGCGGGGCGTCTGGGCCGGCTCGTCGAGCCCATCTTCGACCCGCTTGGTTTTGACTGGCAGATGAACGTCGGCGTGATCAGTTCGTTCGCCGCCCGCGAAGTCGTCGTGTCGACCCTTGCCATTATGTACGGCATCGGTGAAGAGGCCGCTGAAGAACGGACCACGCTGGTGGAAACGCTCCGCCGGCAGCAACGCCCCGATGGGACGCCCGTGTTCACCACAGCCACCTGTTTGAGCTTCCTGACCTTCTACGTCCTGGCCATGCAGTGTCTGCCGACGCAAGCGGTGACGCGCCGTGAAACGGGCACCTGGAAGTGGGCGTTCTTTCAATTGGGATACATGACGCTGCTGGCTTACAGCGTCTCACTCCTTGTCTACCAGACAGCCGCAGCACTCGGATACGCGTAGTGGTCGGTCACAATCCTGAATTGACGGAGAGCCCCCCGAGTCGCAAGCGTCGGCGACCGGTCGCTGAATTCCGGATCCAGTCACCGACGGTGGACAAAGCATAACGCGGCCCCAACGAAGCGAACGCGTCAATACATTCGTCGTTCCTGAGTGGAAGCCCGGCAACCAGAA
>JAHBXU010000337.1 GCA_019636315.1 Planctomycetaceae bacterium
TCCGTTGAAGTCATAACAGCCGAGGATGCCCGTGCCAAAAAACGTCCAGATGTGCTCACCGTCGGTGACCGGCGTCGGCGAGGCGGAGTTTCCCTCGGTTGTCCGCGCGTTCAGATTGCCGTCGCCCACCTTCACTTGCCAGATCTTGGCGCCGTCCGTCGAAAGACACAGCAGCACCAGATCCGCCCCCTCTTCGTTGCCGACGGACGACGTGACGAAAATGCGGTCCTCCCAGACAATCGGTGTGGCTCCAGCCGGGCCGGGCAGCGGCGTTCGCCATGCGACATTGTTGTCGCGGCTCCATTCCGTCGCGATGCCCTTCTCGTTCGAAAGGCCATTGCCGGTCGGTCCACGCCATTGGGGCCAGTTTTCGGCAACGCTCGTCGATCCGCACAGCGTGCTCAGGAAACAGCACAGGACAAACGCAGCAATCGGAAATCGCATGTGTCGAGAGTCTCCAGGGAAACAGTTCATCAATTCGAGCGGGTGGGCTGTGCCCATCATTGCAAATATCTCAAAGAGTTCGTAATCGACTCCTGCAATCGAAAGTTCGGTCTCATCATTGATGATGGGAACAGCCCTTCCTGCGCGGTGATGTCGCGCGTCTGTCAGTCTGTCACCTTGCGGGCGCGCCGTCAACAAACGACGATGGTTCTTTCAGGGGCAAATGTCTGACCCACTGCTTGAGATGCAGCAGCGCCCCGTTCGCCGGCGACACAACCCACGCGGAGCTTCTCATGGACATGTTTATCGCCGGACGCTGGACTCGTGGCCAGGAAATGATGGACGTCGTCAACCCATTTGACGGGTCGGTGATCGACACGGTTCCCAAGGCCCGTCCCGAGGACGTCGATCGGGCGTTGGCGGTTCTCGCCGACGGGGCGAAAACCATGCGGGACATGTCGGCGTACCAGCGGAGCCTGATCCTTGACCGTGCGGCGCGGATCATGTTCGACCGCGTCGAAGACTTCGCCCGCACAATTTCGCTTGAAGAAGGCAAGATCCTCGCCGAATCACGGGTCGAAGCCAGACGAGCCGCCGAGGTCATCGCTGTTTCGGCCGAAGAGGCCCGCCGTTTGACGGGCGAAATGGTCCCCCTTGACGGGTCGCAGAACGGGCAGGGCAAGATCGGGTTCACCCTCCGCGTCCCCTGCGGCGTGGTCGCGGCGATCACCCCATTCAACTTTCCCCTCAACCTGGTCACACACAAGGCGGGGCCCGCCATTGCCGGCGGCAACAGCGTGATCATCAAGCCGGCCTCCGACACGCCGCTTTCCGCGCTCAAGTTCACCCAGGTGCTGCTCGAAGCGGGCCTCCCGGAATCGGCCGTCGCCTGCATGACAGGCTCCGGCAGCGCGCTCGGCAAAGCCATCTGCACCGACGACCGTGTCCGCAAGATCAGCTTCACCGGAAGTTACGAAGTGGGAGACGCGATCTGCCGCGCCGCGGGAATGAAGAAGGTCACTATGGAACTGGGGAGCAACAGTCCTGTGATCATCATGGATGATGCGGACCTGGAGAAAGCCGCGGCTGCGATCGCCACGACCGGCTATGCGAACGCCGGACAGGTTTGCATCTCCGCGCAGCGCGTCCTGACTGCCCGCAGTGTCGGTGCGGATTTCCTTGACGCGCTCAAGCCGAAGGTCGAAGCGCTCACGCTCGGTGACCAACTCAATGAGTCGACGCACATCGGTCCGATGGTTCGCGAAAGTGATGCGGTGCGCGTTGCCGAATGGATTGATGAGGCAGTGCACGCCGGCGCGCAGCTGGTGACGGGCGGTCGTCGCGACGGGTCGCGTTATCAGCCGACCATTCTCGATCAGGTCGATCCTGAACTCCGGGTCAGCAAGGACGAACTGTTTGGTCCGGCCGTCGCCGTCACGCGGTTTGACGACATTGACGAAGCCATCGCGCTCGCGAACCGGACCAACTATGGTCTCGCGGCAGGCGTCTTCACACAGGACATCGACCGCGCGATGAAATTCGCCCGGCAGGTCGACGCCGGAAACCTCAACATCAACTGGGGATCGCAATGGCGCGCCGACTCCATGCCCTACGGCGGACTCAAGCACAGCGGCATGGGCAAGGAAGGGCCTAAGTATGCGCTTCGGGAAATGACCGAAGAGAAGATGGTGATCCTCCATCTGAACGCCGACTGACAGCGATTGACAACTAGACAGTGTCCAACCGATGCCATGTTTTCTCCCAAGCCGTCGGTCGACGGGGATCCAGCTCGTGTCTCGCCAGAAGGGCATTCGACGCGTCCACGTCGGCTTGGGATTCAAGGTGTGTCGGATGTAACGACAGTTGCGGATTCCCTGGAGCCATCTCGTATGGCACAATAGGATGCCCGCCTGTCGGGATTGCGATTTCATGATCCGCATTCGGTGATTCCCATGCGACGACCGTTCCCCCCAACGGATGCAAACCATCCTTCCAAGCTGTCACGTCGTGACCTGCTGCAGGTTGGTGGGTTGGGAATGATGGGGCTGTCATTGCCGCGGTTGTTGGCGGCTGACCAGCGGCCGGACGATAGTCCGCGTCCGACGGCCGATTCCTGCATCATTCTCTTTCTGAACGGCGGTCCTTCCCATCTGGATATGTGGGACCTGAAGCCCGACGCTCCCGACGGGATTCGCGGCGAGTTTCAGCCGATCGCGACATCGTTGTCCGGATACCAGATGTCGGAGATGCTGCCCCGTCTCGCCCGGCACGCCCATCGTGCGACCGTTGTGCGTTCGATGAACCACGGTGTCAATAACGCCCATGCCGCGGCCGTCTATGCGGCGATGACCGGTCACGACCGGGGCGAGATCGGCGGCGGGACGCGGCCCACCGATTATCCGACTCCCGGGGCGGTGGCGTCGCTCTTGCGTCCGCCGCCGGCGGATGTCGTGCCGCACGTCTGCCTGCCGTACATCACGAAAGAGGGGGCGAAGGGACCGCCGCAGCCGGGCTTCTTCGGTGGGTTCCTGGGGCATGCTCACGATCCGATGTTCGTCCTGAGTGACCCGAATGCGCCCGACTTTGCAGTGCCGGAGTTGACGCTGCGCACCGGCGTCTCCGCCCAGCGGCTCGACGTCCGTCAATCGCTGCTGAGGCGATTCGATGACACCGTTCAAAACCTGTCTCGTCGCGCACCGGGGAGTGACGTATCGCAGATGCAGAGCCGCGCGATTGATCTCCTGACCTCTCCCGCCACTCAGCGGGCGTTTCAGCTCGATGACGAATCTGCCGAGCGTCGCGACGCGTACGGCCGCAATATCTACGGGCAGAGTGCGCTGCTGGCGCGGCGGCTGATCGAAGCGGGCACGCGACTGGTCACGCTCTCCTGGGCGCCCGACGCCAATGCCACCTGGGATACACACGGCAACAATTTCCGATCGCTCAGGGGAACTCTGCTGCCTCAGTTCGATGCCGCCTGCAGCAGTCTCATTGAAGATCTGGCCGCGCGAGGCCGGCTCGACCGGACGCTCATCGCCGTCCTGGGGGATTTCGGTCGGACACCGAAGATCAATGCCAGCGCCGGCCGCGACCACTGGAACTTCTGCTACAGCGTGATGATGGTCGGCGGCGGATTCCGCCCCGGACTGATCTACGGGTCGAGCGACTCGATCGGTGCATACCCGGCCAGCAATGCGCTTGGTCCGGGAGATATCATCGCCACGATGTACCATTGCCTCGGCATTCGTCACGATCGCGAGATCTACGACAACCTCAGCCGTCCCTTCCGGCTCGTTAAAGAAGGGAATGTGATTCACGACCTGATTGAGTCGTGATGATGTTGCCTGTTGAACCGCACTGCGACTTGTGAAGACACGACCGTTAGGAGGACGCGTGATGAAATGCATCAGGAGCAATTGCGGTCGACTGTCGCTTCTCCTGCTGATGGTGGGGAGTTGCTCCCGGGCAGATGCGGAGACTCCCTCGTCAGCTCGCATCCTGGTTCAGGTGAATGATCGGACGGTGACGGAGACCGATCTGGAGACGGCCTGCCTCGTGCGCGGCATCCCACAAGACCGTCGCGCTTCGCTCCGTTCGCCGTTGCTGGAGCGACTTGCCGATGAATCGCTGGTCGCCGCATTTCTGGAACGTCAGAAGATCGCAGCCAACGCCGTCGTGCTGGAACAGCAGGTCGACAGTTTGTTGGCGCTCATACGCCGCCGTGGTGAGGAGCCGGATGCGGTCTTGGCCCGCCTGGGGTTGAACGTCGAGACGATCCGAGCGCAGCTGTCGCTTCCGCTGGCCTGGGAGAGCTATGCCCAGACGGTCATCACGTCTGAAGAAATCCAGGCCGCGTTCGAGTCGCGCCGTCGCGAGCTGGACGGCACCCAGCTTCGCGCGCGGCACATTGTCATCAAGGTTCCAGCGAGTTCAACGCAGCCATGGGAAGCGGCCGAACGTCGCCTCCACAAAATCCGGGCGGAGATCCTGGCCGGCACACGCTCGTTTGATGATGCGGCTATGGAGTTCTCCGAAGGGCCCAGCCGCACTCGTGGCGGAGACGTCGGGCACTTCCCATTCCGAGGAACGATGCCTCCGGCATTCGCTGACGCCGCGTTTCGACTCAAGAAAGGCGAGCTGAGCCAGCCGGTTCGCACCAACGTCGGGGTGCATCTGATTGAAGTCACTGACGAGCGACCCGGACAGTTGAACGCCGAGGACGTGCGGCAGTTGGTGTTCAAGCAACTTGCAGACCAGCTTTGGGCGAAGCGTGTCGAGCAGGAGCGGAGTCAGGCTCGCATTACGTGGAAGGAACCACGTGATCGGAAACCCGAACTTTGAACCATCTTTGATCCAAGAGGATCGGCTCGGCTGTGCGGACGCGATAAGCCGAGGTCGTTGCGAGGAAGTCGAGAACTCTCGCGGCCTGACTCCGGCCGGTGAGCGATCGAGGCGGTTCGATGGATGCGGCTCGGTGCATCAACCAGGATCGTTCAATTGCTCCATGTAGTCACTGAGTGCTTCGGTCCAGGGACGGAGGGGCTGTCCGGTGACTTCGGTCAAGCGGGTGGTATCGAGCACGCTATAGGTTGGGCGTCGCGCGGGGGCGGCGAACTCCGCTGAGGTGATCGGGATCACTCGCACCTGGAGGCCGGCCAGTGCGAAGATGGTCCGCGCGAACCCACACCATGTCGTCGCTCCGCTGTTGGTGATGTGATAGAGCCCGAAACGATTGGTTTGCACGAGCGCTCGGATGGCCGCCGCGAGGTCCGCCGTGGACGTGGGCGTACAGGTTTGATCGTCGACGACGCGCACTTCTTCGCGGTCCTGCGCGAGTCGCAACATGGTCCGGACGAAGTTTCCTTTTCCGGGTGATGTCGGGCGTCCGTAAAGTCCGCATGTGCGGATCACGAAGTGCTGCGAACAGTTGGCTCGCACCAGATGTTCGCCGGCCAGTTTACTGACGCCGTAGGCGCTCACTGGCCCCGGGCAGTCCTCTTCGCGATATGGCGACGTGCGGG
>JAHBXU010000338.1 GCA_019636315.1 Planctomycetaceae bacterium
CGGTTGAGCGAGGCCAGCAGTCGTTGCGCCATTGCGGCGGCAGGCGTCTTGAGCGGACCGGGATAGCGCGCGACGGCCTGGGCATTCTCCAATGCCTGCTTGAGCCGCTCTGTCTTCAGAATGTCGGTCAGGGAGCGGTCATTCGCGGCAATCGCCTCCTGAGCCCGCGCCAGCTCGTATTGAATGCCGAGCCCGGCCGTGGTCCGCAAGCGGTCCCGGGCGCCGGTCCGCCAACTCGTCGCTTCGTCGACGACCAACTGATAATCCTTGCGGCTCTCATGGTTCAAGCAGATCAACCGAAACCAGCGCACCCGATCCTGGAGCGACGCCAACTGACCGCCCGGATGTTCGAGGATCTCGTTGTATACACCGAGCGCTTTACGGATATCGTCCTGTTCTTCAAAGCATTTGCCCTGCCACATGCGGGCATGCAGGCCGGCGATCTGACTCCGATACTTCTGGTGAATCGCTTCAAACTGGGCCGCGGCTTCGTTGAGCAGTTCGTTTCGCCGCTCGGAACCGACGTCGTAGGTCTGCGCCTCTTCGTAAGTGCACCGGGCGAGGTCCACCTGGGCCTGCATAAACAATCCCTCGACCTTCGCCCGTTCCGCGCGCTTGGCCTGTTGATCTTCGGGGATGAAGCCCTTGACTTGTTCCCAGGCTGCCTGATGCTGATCATGCGCCGTTTGGAAGACGCTCCGTGCTCGACCGATGAGCGCGCGGGCGCGCTCGCGGAGCGCTTCACGGCTGTCACGGTTGGCCGGCGCGTCCGCCTGCCAGGTCTCGACATTCGCCTTGTCGAGCAGGAGACGGGCGCGTTCTGTATTCGCTTGTCCGGCGAGCGGGTGATCGGGCGCATCGCGTGCGAAGCGCTCGAGCTGCGCCTCTGCTTCGTCAAGTTGCCGCGCCCGGGCGTCGGGATTTCGCATCGATCGCGCCCCGGCGAGCAGCGTGAGTGCCCGCTCATACGGGATCAGCTTCCGGACATCACCGGGGGTCTCCGGTTGCTCCTCGATGTGGCGGAGGTACGTCTCCGCCAGATCGAAGTATTCGCGTTCCCGCAACCCGCGGACGAATTCCAGATAGGGTTCAGCTCCCGCAGCAACCGCACACCAGGCGAGGTGCAGGGCCCATGAACCGACAATGAAGCGCAGAGACATGCGAGGATGACCGCCGTGTGAATTGATCCGGGGCCCGCCGCCCCAGTTCAGAATAGGTCGCTGCAAATCACGACGCAAGCCGCGATTGCGGATGGCGACGTCTCAACGCCATCGGTGCTCTGGTGGCCAACGCTCGGTGTACGGGCGGCATCGGCCGCCGGTACAGTTTCACGGGGGGCGGTGCAGCCGCATGGCCGGCTGCGCGACGCTCTGTCGACAAAGCTCCATCGGGAGGATCGGTCCATGTCATGCAAGATGCGGCTCGCGGTCAGCGGAATCGTCACGCACGGCCTGCTGGCCGTCAGCTTTCTCGGCATTGCCACGGTGAATGCGGATGATTGGACCCGATTCCGTGGGCCCAATGGGACCGGCGCAAGCGCCGATCAGAACGTCCCCACGACGTGGAGTGATACTGAGAATCTGAAATGGAAGACGCCGCTTCCCGGCCCCGGATTGTCTTGCCCGATCGTCGTTGGTGACCGCGTCTATGTGACGTGCTATACGGGTTATGGAACGAGCCGCGAGAATCCCGGCCAGATGCAGGATCTCCGCCGGCATCTGGTCGCCGTCGACCGGAACAGCGGAGAAATTCTCTGGAACAACTCCGTCGCGGCGGTCCTGCCCGAAGATCCGTACGAGGGCTTTATTCAGGAACATGGATATGCCAGTCACACCCCGGTGAGTGATGGCGAGCGGGTCTATGCGTTCTTCGGCAAATCGGGCGTCGTCGCCTTCGACCGGGACGGAAAGCAATTGTGGCAGTCGTCGGTGGGGAACGAGTCGGGAATCCGGGGCTGGGGCACGGCGTCGAGTCCGATTCTCTATGAAGACCTGCTGATTGTCCCAGCGTCGGCCGAGAGCGAGGCGCTGGTCGCGCTGAACAAGCACACCGGAAGCGAAGTCTGGCGAAAGGAAGCCGAGGGGTTCGGAGGCGTCTGGGGGACGCCCATTCTGATGACGTCCGGCGGCCGTGATGAACTCGTGTTCGCCGTCCCGGGTGAGATCTGGTCATTCAGTCCAGAGACAGGCCAACTATTGTGGTACGCGGAGGGAGTTCCTTCCGACTACGTCACGACGAGCGCGGTTGCAGGTGAAGGAGTTGCATACTTTGTCGGTGGACGGCCCGGCGGGGGAGTGGCCGTCCGTCTCGGCGGCGAGGGTGACGTGACGAAGTCGCATGTGCTGTGGTCAGAGAATGTGCAGGGCGGCATTCCGACTCCCTTACTGCACAACGGGTACTTGTTTTCCTTCAGCGGAGATCGCGTGACCTGCGTGTCTGCGGAGACGGGGCAGCCGGCCGGTCAAGCGCGGCTCGGCAGCAGCAGCGGGCGAGAGCTCATCCCCGGAGAGGAGCGCCGCCCCGGCGGACGAGGCGGACGTGGCGGAGGAGGGGGTGGGGGTGGACAATCCTACGCATCACCAATCGTTGTCGACGGCAGGATCTATCTGCCGACAAGACAGGGAACCGTGCACGTCATGGAGGCCAATCCGCAGTTGACCGCCGTTGCGCAGAATCGTTTTGAATCCGACAGCAGCGAGTTCCAGGCCACACCCGCCGTCAGCAATGGGCAGTTATTCCTGCGCTCGAACCAGGCACTCTACTGCATTGCGAAGCCTTGATGACGGATGCTGGCCGGCGATGCGGTGAGCAACCTGCTATTCGACGCGCGTGGTCTTTGTTTCGACGAGTTCGACGCGAGGGCTTGTTCCATCCTGACGGCCGACGTTGCGGATTTCGACCCATTTGACGACAGTGTCTTCCGTCCTCAACAGGCGGGCTCCCGGGCCGCCCGTGTTCTCGATGAACGAGTTGGAAACGGCCACGCTCTTCGATTCGACAATCTTGAGCCCGGTTTGCGTCACGTCCTTGACCTGGACGTCGCGGATGGTCACGTCGCGCGATTGAACGGCGGCGATTCCCACTCCTTGATGGCTGGACGCCGCTTCAGCGAACACATCGGCGTATTCTGTGGGTGGACTCTGCATCTGATAGGCCGCGGTGACGCCGTCGATCGTGACGCCTTGAACATTGACGTCCAGAGAGTCGTTGATCAGAACGGCCGCTCCGCTCGCATTGCGGAGGTTGACGTCCGACACCCGGACATTCTCGACGTGTTCGATGGCCACACCTGGCTGGCCGCCACGAACATTCACGCCAGCGAGGGAAGAGTCGTCGGCCATGACGAAGCCCGCCGTGGGGGGCGCGAACTCCATCGTGCACAGCGAGCCGTTGGGGCAGTAGTTCGCATCAAACTCGACCGTTGGACGCGTGCCGGGAGCCGTGAACTTCGCGACGCGGCCCGTGGTGGCGCCGCGCACCATCGTTTGAGATCCTCCGCCCAGAATCAATTGTCCGGGACGCAGCGCGACGTCTGAGCGGCTGATGATGTCCCCCTGGGCACCGTCGATCACGACCACCGAGTTGTCGTTGTAGCTGGGAATGAGTTGCGCGAGGTCGTCCTCGCGGTCGAGAACATGCACGCTGCCAATCGTCTGTCCGTTGTGCGGATTAACGGCCGGTTCGGACATCATGCGAGCATTGGTGACAACGTCCACGTCGCGGACCACGTTATCCAGCATGCGGCGCTGCATGCGTGAGATCGGCTGTCGCTGGCAGGCCCAGGGATCGAGCGGAACGCGAAGGCCGATAAAGGCGAAGGCATCGCCGCCGCGCTCGGTATCGGTCTGCAGCGTGACGCCGCACGTCAACCGGGAACCGCTGCCGAACATGGGGAGATCGTGATACCGCCATTCGAGACGAACGCGAGGTCCGGTGATGTTGTCATACCCGGCCGCCGAGTGGTCGAAGTGATAGATGGCGGCAAACCCCCGCAGCTCGTGCTGCGCGTTTGGACCCCACGCGCCCAGGAGTGCTCCCGCTTCGAAATCGAGCCCCCAATAGGCCCGCTCCTCGCCGCTGTTGACGACGATGGTGCCATCGGAAATGCTCGCCTTCGGCGGGATGGAGGTTGGCTTGGCCTTGGATTCCGGAAAGTACACGTTGAACCGATAGTCCCAGCAGACGTCCATCACCTCGACGCCAAACGTCCCCTGGCTGAAGCCGTTGTTGTTCGCCGAGAACAAGCGGTCGTAGAACAGATAGGTACCGAAGATCAGTCCCGGCCGCGCGAGCGTACGGACGCCGGAGCCGATGTTGAACTCGGCAGCATCGTCGTCGTCGACCTGTCCCCGGACGTTCAAATACCACAGCGTCGTTCCATCCTGATACAGCGGCAGGAACAGATCACCGTTCCAGAGCGTGCGTTCGGTTCCCGGCATGTAGGTCGAAGAAAGAAAGCCAGCCCAGACCGGCTCGTCGCCTCGAAACATCCCGTCGAATGCCGCGGAGGTCCCCCAGCCGGAGGACGGGCTGCTCATGGGAGGGCCGTAAGACTCCGAGTTGAACGAGCCGGACGCGTCGGGAAAGTACGTCCCCTCGTCGAGTGGAACGGTCAGCGACGGATCGTAGGTGGTCGAAGGCATTGACCCGGCGGGGCCCCCATACGCGCCGTACGATTCGTAAGCGGGGGATGGGGCATAGGACGGCGTCGAGGTGACGTCACCCGGGTACGTCCCGTTCCCGGCCAGCGGCGGGAGTTGCGGGGCGGCATCGAACTGGTATTGGGCGAGTACGGATTCGCCGGAAACTGTCGCAACGGCCAGCCAGACGCCGAACGTCGCGAGGCAGGATGCCCTCATGGCATACCTCAAAAGATAGGGTCACTCGTAAGGGGGCGGGGCGGGATGCCCACTGGTTCACGAGGAGTACCAGAGGCTCGAAATTCGCTCAAGATGGCGAAGCATTCTGCCGAGAGATTCGCACCTAAGTCGGTTCGGCCTTGCCATCCTCGCGCGAATTCTGCCGGTTGCGATGCCGCGCCGGTTGGCCACGTTCCTCCACGCTGATGGTGCGACGTCGGGAGGTTCACGTCTCCTGACCGGGTCCCCGCCGGCCGACGCCGCCCCCCGGACGCCGCCATGCAGTCAGGCCGCGTCCACAGAGGCGGGGATGGAGCGCCTGGGAGCGAACATCTGTCCGGGACAGCACTTACTTCAACCAGGACTTGAATTCCGGTCGCTGCTTCCAGCTTTCGAGGAACGGCTGGTACTCGGCCGCTTCGTTCCAGGGAAGGGGACCCGGATCCGGGGGATCGACGCGGCCTTCGGGATAGTCGTGCCCGGCGATGCTCCGCTCGACCGATGCGTTCCAGGCCGTGAGGGCGGCTTGCATCCTCGTGGCAATCTCGGGGAAGCTCGCGGAGGCGTCCTGGGTCTCGCCCGGATC
>JAHBXU010000339.1 GCA_019636315.1 Planctomycetaceae bacterium
CTTGATCCTCCGGACGTCCTGCCGGCTCATGCGATCGGCAAGCACAATGGGGAGCGGCAAACGCCCGCCCCCCAGGACGAGCAGTGTTGTCCGGAGTGTCGATGGCAGATCGATCCGGTGTCCGGGCGAAACAAAAAACGGGCGGCGGTATTTCTGATCCTGAATTGCGAAGCCGAGCTGCTCGTCATCATCCACCACGCGCTGTATCGCCGGTGACGCCGCGGCATCCGGTATGCATCGGCCGCACAGGAGCTTCTTCCCGACGCCGATCGTCGGAATATCGGCAGCGAGTCCGACGCAGGTGGCGCTGCCCGCCCGCCGCGGATGCAGGATTCCGTTGCCGTCGACGAACAGCACATCCGGAACTCGATCGGCCTCCCGGACGCGATCAAGGAGAGTGCAGAAGATCGGCAGTTCGCGAAATGAAAGATAGCCACTCAGATAGGGAAAACGGGTTTCCACCCTCACGCTCGTCGACCAGACCGCTTCCAGTGACGCGACCTCGACAATCACAAAGGTCGCCACAGCATCGTTCGGCGAGATGTATGACACATCGACGCCACCGACATGGCGCGGTGGACCGGAGAGGGGCATCATTTCCCAGCGGCCGGCAACGTCCAACTGACATTGTCGAAGCGCAGCCAGCGGCGCTGTTGAGTGGAATGCGTCAAACCGAAAGCGCTCGAGGGGAACGCACCCGTCGATGAGTACCACGCCCTCTTGCCGGAGCCGCGCGGCCTTCTCGCCTTCGCAGCGAGTGACGTACAAACCACACTCACCATTGATGCGCACCACACGGTGGCACGGGCAGTCGTCGTCGTGAGGATGTTTCGAGAGATACTCACCCACCCAACGGGCGGCCTTTGCGTCCCCCAGCGCCCGGGCGAGATCTCCGTACGTCGCAACACGTCCACAGGGAATCTGCCGCAGCAGGCGTTTCAGTTCATGGGGCAAGTTGGGGACGCTGGACGCCAGGTCGCGCACCGGTCGTGTCATCACCGCTGCCGCATCGTGCAGGGGCGGACGCACGTTTTCTTTCACGCGACGTCGAGGCACAGTTGTCAGGGGGGAAGCCCTCAGAAACCGCTTCCGGAAGTATTGCCGCTCATGCCTTTCGATTAATGCGAACCCCGAGCGATTTGAGTTCCTCCAATTGTTTCTGCGCCGTGTCGCCGAGGGCGTCCACGTCCACATAGACGTTCCAGTAGGGGGCGAAACGTTGTTCCCCTTCGACATCGGCCTTCGCCATCTTGACGAGGGGACCGAGATCGGTGATCGGATTGGCTTCGAGGCGCGTGAATCGCAACTCGGTCAATCCGGTGAGCGGCGTCAGGTCGCTGACGGCGTTGTTCCGCAAACTCAGAGAGGAAAGCCAACGGAGCCCCGTCAGGGGATGCAGGTCGCGGACCTTGTTGTCATCGAGGTGCAACGAGTGCAGTTTCCCGAGCTTCGCCAGCGGTTCGAGTGAAGTGATCTTGTTGCCACTCAGATACAACGTTCGCAGGTTCTCCAGCGTTTCCAGTCCGTCGAGTTTCTCAATGAAGTTATTCTCAAGCTGCAGGTACTGCAGCTTGACCATGGTGCGCACTGGCCCCAGGTCGGCCACGCGATTGCCGGCAACGTCGAGGAACTGCACGTTTTTCAGATCGGCGAGCGGCTTAAGATCTTCAATCTTGTTCTTTGCCAGTTCGACTTGCGCCAGGTTCGTGCATTTTTCGAGACCCGTCAGGTCAGCGATTCCGCGTCCTTCCGCCTTGAGAAAGAAAATCGTTTTCAGATCCTCCTCGGCGATTTCCGGTTTGTCGATCTGCTTCTGCTTGAGGATTTCACGGATGACGGTCCGCAGATTTTCATCGGGGAAGATCTCGTCTGCCACAACAGACGAGCTGACGCAGCAGAAGAGTCCCCACACAACGCACATCGCCCGCACTTCTCGAACCACTCCCATACTGACCTCCGCTCATCTCTGAGTTCCAACGACCGTTCCCAAGCCAACCCGAGCCTGGTGAATTGCTGCGTGACTGATGAGTCCAGCAGTTTACACGTCGGAGCCTCCACTGCTCAACGATCGCGAACTTAGCGGCACATGCGGGCTGGGGTCTGCTCAATGGCAGATTGACTTGTTCGTTGTGGAGTTTGGACATCGCTCTTGCTGTCTCCAGTGGGCCGTGTAGGATGGCGGGATGTTCGCCCTGTTGAACAAACCGGGTCGGCTGTGCGATACGCTGGCGCGCCGCGAGCTCCTGCGTGTCGGCGGGCTTTCGTTGTTTGGCTTGCATCTGCCCCGCCTGCTGGCCGGCCAGTCCAGAGCGAACGACACGGTGACGGCCGGAGGCTCTGGATTTGGCTGTGCCGACTCCGTGCTGCTGGTGTACTTGCAGGGATCGCCAAGTCACATCGATCTCTGGGATCCGAAGCCCGATGCTCCGCTCGGCATCCGCGGCGAGTTTCAGCCAATTGCGTGCAGTACCCCGGGCATGTTTCTGGGCGAAGTGCTGCCGCAGCTGGCCGCGCAATCGGAACATTACACGATCGTGCGTTCGATCGGCGTCGATCCGAAGGGACTGCGGAACCATGGCGCGGCAATCTACATGCTGATGACGGGACACGATCCGAGCAACTTCACACCAACGGGACTGGCGACGCCGCCGTCGCGCGAGGATCTGCCGTCGGTCGGCGCCGTGATTGCGCGTCATCGACCGGCGGCGCGCGGGCAGTTCAGCAACGTGGCGGTCGGCGCTCCGGTCAAAGAGGGTCGTGTGATTGGTGTGGGGCAATCGGCAGGACTGCTCGGCGCGGCGTTTGATCCCGTGACGGTGTACGACGACGCGACTCAGCCGCTCCAGTTGCAGGGGTTCACACTCCCGGACAACGTCCCACTGGACCGCCTGCGGTCGCGCGTGGACTTACGTGGGATCATCGAATCTCAGGCGGAAATCGCCCGCCGGTTGCAATCGCGATCCGTGAGTCACGTTGCCGCCGGCGGGTCGGGTTCCGCGTTCGATGAGTTTTATGATTCCGCACTGGCGCTCGTGGAATCCGATGCCGCGGTGCGGGCCTTTCGTCTTGAAGACGAGACACCCACGCTCCGCGATCGCTACGGTATGACTCGGTTTGGACAGAGCTGCCTACTCGCGCGGCGCTTGATCGAAGCAGGGACGCGGTTCGTGCAGGTGACCTGGCCGGCCCGCTCGGATGATGAACCGGCGCCCGGGACCGACGGTTCCTGGGACACTCATCGCAACAACTTTCCCATGCTTCGCGACCACCGCTGTCCGGTGTTTGACCGCTCCATGTCGGCATTGATTGAAGACATGGCCGCGCGGGGCCTCCTGGAGCGGACGCTCGTTGTGGCGATTGGCGAGTTCGGACGATCACCAAAAATCGGTGCGCCGACGACCGACAATGTCGGTCCGGGCGGCCGCGACCATTGGCCCGAATGCTACAGCTTCCTCATTGCCGGCGGAGGCGTCCGGCCGGGGTCCATCTACGGTGCGTCCGACCGTGACGGCGCCTGGCCGAAGCAGGATGCTGTTCATCCGTACGACCTCATTGCCACGGTGTACCACGCGCTGGGGATTGACCACCGCACCGAATACCTCGACACGTTGAAGCGGCCGCGACGTCTTGTGCAGGCTGGTGCGCCGATTGCGGGATTGTTCTGATCTGGCGACGTCCCGGTCAGAGCAATATTTTCTGAGCGTCGCGTGCTGCGGTGGGGAGGGCTTCGGCGACGGCCTGGACGTCGCCGGGATTGAGATAGGCGGCGCTCACCAGCATGGGATCGATGTCGTCTGCTTCCACGGTGCGGGTGTAACCGGCGCCGAGCTGCGCGGCGAGCACATCGGCAATGTGCACCAGAGCTGTGAAGGGCCGGCGCTCCACGGGCAGCTCCCACGGCCGATGGTGGAAAGCGGCAACGTCCTGCAGGCGTGTGGGAAATCTCCACTTCTCGCATAGAGCGGCGCCAAACTGCTCGTGCGTGGCTCCCAGGATTTCGTCTTCGAGTTGGCGGAATGTGGAATCGGTTTCGGACGCGAGACGTTCGATAACTTCCGTAAACTCCTGGGGATAAGCCTCCATCTCGATCATGATTCCCAGATCGTGAATCAAACCGGCCAGGAAGGCTTCGCCCGCCCAGGCGGGTTGGGCGGTTTCCGCCAGGAGAAAGGCGGCGCTCGCCACCGTCACCGAGTGCGTCCACAAGTCGCGTGCATCGAAACCGGGAGCGATATGTCCCGCACGGATCACCTTGTCGAGGCTGGCGGCAATGGCGATGTTCTTGACGGCATTCAGACCGAGCATCACGATCGCCCGATCGATGGTGCCCACCTCTCCCGGAACGCCATAGAAGGGTGAATTGACGACTCGCAGAATGCGGGCGCTGAGGACTGGATCGTGTTTGATAATGGCCTGCAGAGACCCGACGGAGGCCTGAGGATCACCCGTCAGCATCACGATGCGGTGCGTGATCTCGGGCAGCGTGGCAAGATTGTTCGTCCGCTGGATGGCGGCACTGACGATTGCCGTGGTTGTCCGTCCCGATGGCCACGCAGCGGGCGTCTGGGCGTGGCTCATCGGTCGATTACTCCCTGCGGGACACGGACCGCCGTGGCGGCGCTCCTTTCTACGATCCGGGTTCGCCAGGTGAGACTCCCCCGATCCCAGCGGGCGCCGTGAGGCTGCAACACAAACTCTTCAAACTGATCCGGTGACATGGGCGCTGCGAAGAAGTATCCCTGTCCGTACTCGCACCCCAAGGCCTGAAGCAGGGAGACCTGGTCGGCTTCCTGAATCCCTTCGGCAACGACCTGCAAGCCGAGATTGTCGGCGAGTGTGACGACCGCATGCAGCACGGCCGTCAGATCCCGGCCCTTCTGGACGTTCTCCACGAAGGCTCGATCAACCTTCAGCACGTCGAGGGGAAAATCATGCAGACAGGACAGCGAGGAGTGCCCTGTCCCGAAGTCGTCCATGTCGATCTTGACGCCCAGTTGCCGCAGCCTCTGGAGAATTCCAATGGCGGCCTGAGGATTGTGCATGATCCCGCTCTCCGTCACCTCCAGATGCAGGCACGTGGCGGGGAGACGGTGCTTGCGGAGCATGTTTGTGACAACCTCCACCAGATTGGGCAACAGGAGTTGCTTGCGCGACAGGTTGACATGGATGCACTCGGGGGCATCCGGTCCAAGGGTGTGCCGCCATTCGGCCAGTTGTCGACCGACCTCGTCGAGCACCCAGGTCCCGATAGGCACGATGAGACCTGTCTCCTCGGCGACGGAGATGAACGCACCGGGCGCGAGCAGCCCGCGTTGGGGATGCTGCCAGCGGATGAGCGCCTCCAGTCCGGCGAGTCGTCCCGTTTCGAGAGACACGATCGGCTGATAGGCGAGTCGGAATTCCTCGCGTGATAACGCGGTCCGCAGTTCGTTCTC
>JAHBXU010000034.1 GCA_019636315.1 Planctomycetaceae bacterium
TCCAGAGGGATCTGACGGCGGATCAATTCGGCGGTGGCGTACAGTCCGATGCTCCACAGGCCGACGAGCGACCATTCCAGCTCGACGCGGGCGTTGGCGGCCGCGCAGCTGCGGAGTTTGCGGCGGCCGAAGGTCTGCTTGAGATGACGATAAAACACCTCCACGCCCCAGCGGGCGCGATACAGCGCGGCGACCTGGCGATCGCTCAGCCGGCGCGGACTGAGGACGCTGACGATCAGGTGCAGGGGATGTCGCGGGCCTTGGACGACCACGTGCCGAAACACCAGCGGCTCGTCGCGACGCGAGGCGGCCTGATCGGTCCAGAGATAAACCGTCCCCGCCGATTCGCGCACATAGCCCAGTTGCTTCAGCAGCGTGACATTGGATCCCACGCGGACGAGCAGTTGCCGGCCGCCGGCCAGCACGGCCTGCGCGAAGTCGTAGCCGACAAAGCCGGCATCGGCGGTGAGCAAGGCGTCGGCCGGCAGCGTGTCGAGCATCTCGCGGGCGTGGGCGCGTTCGCTGCTGTCGGAGGGGCCGATTCGCCAATCCCACGGCAGATGCAGCGCGACATGATACATCGTCGTCAACCACAGCTGCGCTTGCCGGGCTTTCTTCTCGCCGGCTGCTGACCGCGGCCGACGCCGGGCGCGGCGTGTCTTCGGCGAACGACTTCGGGAGGGCGCATAGGCGGCTTCGTGCGAGCGCGTGCGGGGCAGGTCGATGCGGCTGCCGTCCACGCCGAACACCACGAAGCCGTGCAGCCGCCACGCGCCGCTGAACTCCTGCATGCGTTGACGCAAGGCCTGCTGCAGCACTGCAAGCAACCGGTTCGTCCACCGCTGGAGCAGTTTCAGGAACGCCTGATACGATCCGGCCGGTTCGATGCTGTCTGCACGCTGGTGACCGATCAACCGGCGACTGCAGGCGAAGCGTTCGGCGAGCGTGTCTTCATTCGACCAGGCCCACAGCAAGGCCCCCGCCGCCAACCATCGGGGCGTCCAGGTGCAATCGTCCCGCAACACAACGCCCGACCAGTTCACGCCCCGCATCAGCCATTGCAGCGCTTCCCGCAAACAGACAGAATTCACACGCACGCTTCCGGCGTGCCGGTCTTGATGCGACATCCCGATTCCTTTCGGGTTCGTGGCAGGAAATTCTTCGACGGACAATCAAAGAATCGCCCGAACCACAAATCGCATCAAGACTTGTTTCTACCCCCGCTCAAAAGGGTTAACGGCGTTGGGTGGCATGGCGTCACAGCCTTCGCCGGGTCGCCATGCCTGTTCGGCCAGGACGACCGTCTTGACGAACTCAAGAACTGGCCGACGTTCGACGAAGACTCAGAGTCCGGTGAACGGCCGTGTCCCTCCGACTTGCTGCACCCACGTTGTGATAGGGTGAGAAATCCGGCGAGGCGTCGCTTGCCCCCCACGAGAGAACGAATCACACTTGGAATTGCCTGGATGAGTCCTCTCGCCTGCGTGATCATTCTCTGTGCAGCGATTTACTTTCAATGCGTTCGGCGACGCGGCATGGACCATCCTGCTTGTCAGCGCGGCTTTGGCGGCCGTGATTTGCATTGTCCTCCTGTATCGTTATGAGCGTCGACTGGTTCAGCGCCGCCTCGGATGGACGCTGATTTCGCTGAGACTGGCCGCGGTCGCGTCGGTGTTTCTCGTGCTCCTGGAGCCGGTGCTGACCTGGACAATCGACAACACGCGCACCGGCCGCGTCTTGATTGCGGTGGACGTCTCCGAGAGTATGTCGACCGCCGACAAACAGGCGGTGAAAGCGGAGCGATTCCGCTGGTTGCGGGCGCTGGACCTGATCGGCAACAACGCGGTTGACGCTCAACTGGATCGCTGGCAGGAAGCATTCGACAGAAACGAAGAGCCCGAGTGGGCCACGGACGAGGAGGCGCGTGATCCGCAGGAGCGGTTGGAGCTCGCTGCGGTGCGGCGGCAACAGATCGAAGAACTCATGCAGGGAGTCGAGCGTCTTCCCCGCAAGGAGATCGCACGGCGCATCATCAGCGCAGGGCCCAGGGCGCTGCAGACGGAACTCAAGGGACTGGCGTTGACCGAACTGCGAGTCTTTGCCGGTGCGTCAGAGCCGGTGGATGAACAGACGCTCGCCGCGCAAATTGATACGCCGGACAAGCCGCTCAGAACCGACATGTCCGACTTGTTCGCCGGGATGTCGCCCGCGGCGTCAACGTCGGAAGCACCGCTCGCCGGCATCATCCTCTTCACCGACGGCCGGGACAACGCGGCGATTGATGCGGAACGCCTGCTGGCTCGGGTCCGCTCCCTCCCGGCGCCGGTTTATCCAGTGATGATGGGGTCTGAGCAGCGCCCGCGCGATCTGGCGATCGGGGAACTCGAGTCCCCGGAGATGGTCTATCAGAACGACGCAGCCGTGCTGAAGGCGCAGCTCCGCACGCCCGGATTTGAAGGCTCAGCGTTGACTGTCACACTGGAGTTGGTCGATCGGCCGGAGTCGCGGCAGACGCAGACCGTCACAGCGACGGGCCGGTCCGTCAGTGTCGAGTTCCCCTTGGACGCCACCGCACTGGGACGACATCGGTATGTGCTGCGCATCCTGCCGCAGCCCGGGGAAACCCGTGAAGACAACAATGAGCGCCTGTTGACTTTGAATGTTGTGGATGATTCCGCAAAGGTGCTGCTCGTTGAGGGCGCTGCGCGGTGGGAGTTTCGATTTCTGGACAACGCGTTGATTCGAGATCCGCGCGTGCACGTCGATCAGGTGCTGTTTCAACAGCCCTATCTGGGGGTCCTGCCGGAGACGTTTTTCCCTCAGACACTGGCGGTTCCCGACGATCCCGCTCCCGCGTCCGAGTCGCCGTTCTCCGAGTATGACGTGGTCATCATTGGTGATGTTTCTCCTTCGGACCTGCCGGCATCGGCCTGGGCGGCCCTCGAGCAATTTGTCCGGGACGAAGGAGGTACGCTCGTTCTGACGGCCGGCAAACAGCATTTTCCTCAGCGCTTCGATTCGCCCGTTGTCGCGCGGCTGTTGCCCATCGAGAAACCGCGAGTTGTTGAAGACGCCGCGCCGCATCAGGTGGCCCCGCCTGCAGCGCGCGGCTTCCACCTGATGCTGACGCCCGAGGGAGCGCGGCAGGATTTCCTGCAGTTCGATTCGGACCCGCAAACCAATGCGACCATCTGGAACGCGCTCCCGGGCCATGCCTGGGGGCTCACCGGACGCGTCAAGCCGAGCGCAACGGTGTTTGCAGCGCGGCGGAACGACAACGAACAACGCGGTCTTGAGTTCGATCGCAATCACGCGGTGATTGCCCATCAACACGCCGGCGCCGGACAGGTGCTCTGGATCGGCATTGACAGCACGTGGCGATGGCGGCACCGCGTCGGAGACCAGTATCACCATCGCTTTTGGGGGCAACTGGTTCGCTGGGCCGCCAAGTTCCGGGCCAGTGCGGGCAACGAGCACGTCCGCTTCGGACCGGATCGGCCTGAAATCACTGTGGGAGAACCCGCTCTCTTCCGGGCGCGCTGGAATCCATCGTTCCTCAATCAGTTCCCGAACCTCAAGGCACAGGCCGCGATTTATCACGTTGAGGATGGACCGGAGGTCGCTCCGCTTCGCAAGATCGCCCTTGATCCGAGCGACCGCGCCCGGTTCATCCACGAGGGGCAGGCAACGGCGCTCGAACCGGGTGAGTACCGGGTGGAACTGCAGGTCGAGAACGCCGACATGGGCGAGGACACTGTTGCGGCGGAATTGATCGTCGTGGAGAAGATGACGTCGGAACTGGCGGAACTGTCAGCGGACCGCGGCTTGCTCGAACAAATCGCCCAAGCGACTGGTGGAAGACTGTTTCTCCCCGATGAGGTCCATGAGATTCCGGAGCTTTTTGCGAATGTCACGCAGCACGAATCAACTCGCGGCGAAGTTCCGCTGTGGAGTCATTGGATCGTCCTCGCGGTCTGCTTCACGCTCCTGACGATCGAATGGGTGCTCCGAAAAATCAACGGCCTTCCGTAGCACGACGCGATGCCGCGTCCAACGAAACGGCAGTGCCGCGCGTGATGGGGCTCCGTCATTCGGTCAGAATCCGAAGCGTGAGCGAAGGCGTTGTCACGCAGCGTCACCCAGACGATGCGCTGAGCGAGTCGTCGGACAGCCAGTCTCTGGATTACTCGCGCAAAAGGTTGAGCCGCTTCATGCCGACTGCTCGAACCATCAGCACGCGCTGCAGTTTGTTCTCGGACGTGCCGCCGCGGAAGAAGTGATGGCCGACCGACTGCGCATTGTCGCCGTCAGCGGAGAGGACGATCATTTCTCCCAGGTTGAGCTCGACGGAGAATCGTTGATCGAAGAGCGGTTCAATGAGCTGGGATGGCATCTGCTCCCAGCCTTGATTTCCCGGGATCGGACGGATCTTCAGGTCCCCGTGGTGGATCTCCGGGATGAACGACAATTTCACCCAGCCGTCCTGGAGACGTTCGGGCGTGACACGGAACATGCACCGTGCCTGCTCATAGGACTTCTTGCGACTTTGACCGGCCGCATCGATGTCGATGTCGCATGTGGCGTAGGCGGGCCATGCCTCGATCGTCATCTCCTCACCCGATCGCTGGGAATAGCGGTGATAGTTGTATTTGCCGCCGGTGACTCCCATAGCGGCTGCGAGGTTCTGCGGCGGCTCCGATCCGGCCACGCCGAATCGAAAGCCATTCCGACGGAGGGCGGTGGCGGTCGACGGATCGAGCGTGCTGACAGTCACGAGCTCCGACCACATCCGGCTGCCCAGCAGCGGATCGCCAATGGGACGCTCGACGAACGAAACTTCGAGCTCGATTGCGTCGACGTTCGGCGTCACGTGCTTCAGCGGACTTCGCGCCGTCGTTCGGCCGACATCGTCCGTGCTCCACAGCGCGCAGCCGGACCCTGCTGTAAGGATCGTCAGCCAGGCAGTGAGTGCGCACCACCGGATTCGGGATGGGAATGCCACGAGGCCGTCAAACATAGCAAGTGAGGACCGGCAGAGTGTTGGCCGGGAGGGAGGGGCGCGGTTTATACGCAGCCCGGTCGAAATCGGTCAACCTGAGGAGAACCGCATTCACCAGTGGTGCATTGACGGTTAGACCCCTCCTGCGCACCGTTGATGCCGCTGCCCTTGGTACTATGCGTTCCTGCTGATTAAGATGCGCCCGCTGCGATGGTCAGAAGCTGACGAAAGCACCGTAACCTCTTGATGTCGGGAAGGTTGAAGACATGTTCCGTGTCGGATTGGGTCACGACACCCATCGCACGACCGCCGGGAAACCGCTCTTGCTGGGGGGAGTCGAGATCCCGTCCGATTTCGGACTCGACGGCCATAGTGACGCCGACGCCCTGCTGCATGCGGTCACGGACGCCCTGCTGGGAGCCGCCGGGCTGGGTGATATTGGCGAATGGTTTCCCGATACTTCGGCGGAATTCGCTGGAGCGAACTCGGCCGACCTGTTGCGGACGGTCGTCACGGAAGTGACTGTGCGAGGCTGGCGCGTGGTCAATCTCGACTGCATCCTCTTCGCAGAGCGGCCCAAATTGTCTGCGTTCAAACCACAAATCGCCGCTCGAATGGCCGAACTCCTTGGGGTCGACCCGTCCGTGGTGAATGTGAAGGCCAAAACGGGGGAGCGAGTCGGGCCGGTCGGGCGCGGTGAAGCCGTTCAGGCGGAGGTCGTGGTGCTGCTCGAAATGACGCCATAATCTGCTTCTGCGGATGTTCTGCCACACGGTTATTGCAGGCTTGTCGGAACAGCCAGGAAATTCATCCAGTCATCAGGGACGAGGGACGATGAACACTCGTAAACCGCGCGGCTCGGCCGACGCGACCGCATCTCCGTCTCCACGACCTGCCGCCATGGGATTCTCCATCGGCAACGCGTTCAACGGCCCCGCGCCGGACCGATACCTGGGGATTGATCCCGGCCTTAATCGGACCGGGTACGCCGTTCTGGTCCGCACGCCCGACGGACCAGAACTGGAAGAAGGGGGGGTGATCCGGTCGACTCCCGACTGGCCGCTCGCCCAGCGCGTGGCAGAAATCGGCCGCGGTTTGAGCGAAGTCATCGATGAGTTCGGCCCTCAGACGGTCGCAATCGAGCAGGTCTTCTCGCACGGCAGTTATCCGAAAACGGCCGTCCTGATGGCGCATGCCCGCGGTGCGATCTTGTTCGCCGCGGCGGTGCGTCATCTACCAGTCGTGCACTACACACCCGCCCAGATCAAGCGGCTGCTGACGGGAAGTGGTCGCGCCGACAAACAGCAGATGCAGCTCGCCGTTCAACGCGAGTTGGCGCTCCTGGAAATCCCGGAACCACATGACGTCGCCGACGCTTGTGCGGTCGCGCTCTGCCACTACTACAGCGCGCGGCTGCCGGTCGGGTGAGCGCGGCACGCAATGCGACATCACCGCCAGATCCCTTCCCCAACCGACGACTCTGTCGTCGGACGATGACGGCAATGCTTCTGAAGCACTTCAGAACGTGATTTCCGAGTCGGCTCGTGAGTTCAGCGGCCGATCCTTCGCTCTGGGATCTGGCGAACGGGCGTTCTCGTTTGGGTCGTCGGTGCTCGCCAGGTTATTCGTCGTCGCACCGCAAGTCCGCTGCTTCAGAGGCGGCTCAAATGTGGATCATGGTTGAACCAGACGTTATGCTGAAAAGTCCTCGACGCCCCCGTGTGTTGGAGATCCGATGCCGCTTTGCAGTTCCCTGCCTCGAATGAGCCGCGCAGCGCGCGCTTCGGCCTGGTTGCTCGTCTGCTGCCTGTCCGTCGCTGCGCCGGCCGATGATGCGTCGCCGGCCCGTTCGTCCGACGGTTTGCCGCCGGCCGTGAATCGGAAAGTCGACTTTGTGGCGGACGTCCAGCCGATCTTTCGTGCGTGTTGCTTCGAATGTCATGCGACGGGCAATGAGGAAGGGGGGCTCAATCTGGGAACGCGGTCCCGTGTGATGGAGGGGGGAGATGGGGGGCCGATATTGACCGCGGGCGACAGCGTGGCCAGTCGATTGATTCACCGTGTGGCCTCTGTCGATGAGAGCAGCGTGATGCCGCCGGAAGGAGACCGGCTCAGCAACGAGCAGATCGGCATTCTTCGCGCCTGGATCGATCAGGGGGCCGAATGGCCGCCGGAGGCCGATATCGCTGATCCGCGGACGGAACGGGCCCGCGAACACTGGGCGTTTCAGTCGCTCCAGTCGGTGACTCCTCCGGAGATCGATCGCGGCCGATGGGGCGCGAATCCGATCGATCGCTTCCTCTTAGCGCGCCTGGATGACGAGGGATTGGCGCCGTCGCCGCCAGCGAATTCGCGTCAGTTGATGCGGCGGATCGTCTTCGACCTGACCGGATTGCCGCCGACGCCGGAGGAACTCGACGCGTTCGTCGCGGCGTGCGAAGTTGACCGCGAGGACGCGCTCCAGTCGCTCGTCGATCGCTTGCTGGCTTCTACACACTATGGTGAGCGCTGGGGCCGTCACTGGCTCGACGTCGCCCGCTATGCCGACAGCGACGGGCAGGAAGGGGACAAGGACCGCCCGCACGCTTATCACTACCGGGACTTCGTCATCCGAGCGTTCAACGACGACATGCCGTTCGACCGGTTCGTCCGCTGGCAACTGGCGGGAGACGAGTACGAACCGGACAATCGGGCCGCGGTGGCCGCGACCGGCTTCATCGTCGCCGGCCCGCATACCGTGCTCGGAGACACGTTCCTGGAAGAGGAACTGCTCCGCAACCGGTACAACGAACTGGACGATATGGTGGCCACCACCGGGACGGCGCTGCTCGGCCTGACGTTTGGCTGCGCGCGATGTCACGACCACAAGTATGACGCGATCTCGGCCCGCGAGTATTACCGCTTCCTGAGCGCGTTTCACAGCGGCGACCGTAAGGAAGTGAAAATCGGCGGCAAAGGGCCCAAGATCCTCGCGTTTGAAGATTTCGGTCCGGAACCGGCGACCACCTGGCTGTTCGAGCGGGCCGATTTCTATGACCGCGATCAACAAGTCCAGCTCGGCTTCCTGGAAGTCCTCCTGCGCGGCACCACCGTCGACGATTATCATGCATCGGAATCAGACCGTCCGAAGCCGGACAGTACGTATCAGCGACATGCCCTGGCTGAATGGCTCACCGATGTCGAGCGAGGCGCTGGCCCGCTGCTGGCCCGAGTCATTGTCAATCGCCTCTGGCAACATCACTTCGGCGAGGGCCTCGTGCGGACGGTGGACGACTTCGGCGTGCGTGGCGAGTCTCCGACGCACCCGGAGCTGCTCGAATGGCTGGCGCACGATCTGGCGGCGAATGGTTGGCGGCTCAAGCGACTGCATCGTCTCATGATGACGAGCGCCGCCTACCAGCAGGGGACGGAGTTCGATCCGGAGAAAGCGGCGATCGACCCGGCCCATCGGCTGCTCTGGCGGCGGCGCCCCCAGCGACTGGAAGCGGAAGCACTCCGCGACGCGATGCTGGCCATCAGCGGGACATTGAATCTTGAACCCTTCGGCCCGGCATTCAAGCCGCCCATCCCCAAGGAAGCCATCGCAGCGCGGAATCTCAAGTCCGAGTATCCCGCCGATGCGAAGGACGACCCGGCGACGCGCCGACGCACGGTCTACATGTTCCACAAACGGGTGGTGCCCTATCCGTTGCTGCAGGCGTTCGACCGCCCCGATCTCCTGCAAAGCTGCGGTCGTCGCGATCAGTCGACAGTCGCCCCGCAGGCGCTGGCTTTGCTCAACGACCCGTTTGTCCGTGCCCGGGCAAGCGATTTCGCAACCCGCCTCGTGAATGAGTGCGGCGATGAGAACGGCCTCCTGGTGATGCGTGCGTTCAATCTGGCTCTCGGCCGGTTGCCGCGCGATTCGGAGCACGCCGCCGCGGTGACCTTTATCGCCAATCAGCAGCGTCAGCGAGAAACCCGTGATGCCGAACAGACGGCGGCCGATATACGCCATGCGGCTGTCACCGACTTCTGCCAGACACTGTTTGGCCTCAACGAATTTGCATACGTCGATTGAGTGAGCGTGAGACTGACATGAACAACCGAAGTGTTCATTGCGGACGTTATGAACCGATCGTCAACCGCCGCGAGCTGCTCGCCAGGGCGGGGGGCGGCCTGGGGATGTTGGCCCTTGCGGATCTGTTATGCCAGACCGGAGGGGCGGCTGGAGAACCGGATCCCGTCCGGCCGCTCGCGCCGCGGAACGGCCATTTTCCTGCGAAGGCGACCTCCGTTATCTGGTTGTTTATGGAAGGCGGACCGAGTGCCGTCGACATCTTCGATCCCAAACCGGAACTCACCAAACGGGACGGTGAGCGGATCGACATCAACGTGTTCTTCGGCGATCCGGGTCCGTTGATGAAGTCGCCGTTCCAGTTCCAGCAGTATGGCGAGAGTGGGGCCTGGGTCTGCGAAAAGTACACGCACGTCGCCAGGCATGTCGACGACATCGCGTTCATTAAGTCGTGCTACACCGGTTCTGACAACCACGTCCCCGCAATTTACCAGATGAATTCGGGCATTCCCCGCCCCGGGTTTCCGTCTGCGGGCGCTTGGGTGACGTATGGACTGGGGAGCGAGAATCAGAACCTGCCAGGGTATGTCGTGCTTGGCAACACCAAAGGAGCCAAAGGGGGCATTCACAACTGGGGGAACGGATTTCTGCCGTCAACGTACCAGGGGACGCTGTTCCGACCCCAGGGAACGCCCATTCTCAACTTGGAGCGGCCGGCCGATCTGCAACCGGGCGATCAGCGGGCCCAGCTCGACCTCCTCGCCAGGCTCAATGAGGAACATCTCAACGCCCATTCCGGCGAAGCGGACCTGCTGGCCCGCATCCAGTCGTTTGAGCTCGCCTACCGAATGCAGACCGAAGCGACGGACGTCGTCGATCTGTCACAGGAGACGCCCGCGACCCGTAAGATGTACGGCATCGACAACAAGCAATCGCGATCGTTCGGCTCCAAGTGCCTGATGGCACGGCGACTCGTCGAAAGCGGCGTGCGCTTCGTGCAGGTTTACAGCGACGGCGAATGGGACGCCCATAACAAGCTCACCGACAATCACTCCAGCCACTGTGCCGCGACCGACGTCCCGATCGACGGCCTGCTGACCGACCTCAAGCAGCGTGGCTTATGGGATTCGACGCTCGTTATCTGGGGGGGAGAGTTTGGCCGGATGCCCGTCTCGCAGCGAGGCGACGGCCGCGATCACAACCCGAACGGCTTCCTGACCTGGATGGCCGGGGCCGGCATCCAAGGGGGTGTCAGCCACGGTGAAACAGATGACATCGGCTACAAGGCGGCCGTTGACCCGGTCAGCGTTCACGACCTGCATGCCACCATGCTGCACCTGATGGGCATCGATCACGAACGACTCACCTACCTTCACAACGGCCGCCGTTATCGGCTGACGGACGTCGAGGGCGAACTGATCCACCCAATCCTCTCCTGATTCCGACGCACATCGTGTCGACCGGGCACGGCGATGCGCGGCATACGGCGAACCATCGTGTCGGCCCCCCACCCGGAATCGGCACGGCCATCGGCTCGGAACACTGCCTCTCCCCGCACTCCAATTCTTGTCGCAACATATTTTCATATAAAAGGTTATGCGCACAAGTCCGGGTGGCCCACATCACGGAAGATTCGCCGCGACATCTGATCTTGGCGGTGATGCACACGGCATTTAGAATTCCCACCCCGTCCCCTGACTCCTGTCGACCGACTCCCGCCCCCCGATCATTCGGGTGTGCCTCACGGTGCCGCTCCGCTGATGGACCTCAACACGGAACACATTCGCCGATATTTGCCGGCCGTGTGCCTCTTGTTGTGTGTGTGCGCGCAGAGCGGCTGTGTGAGCCGCCGGCTGACCATTCGTTCGGACCCGCCGGGAGCTCTTGTGGAACTGGACGGTGTACGAATCGGAACCACACCGGTCACGACCGACTTTACCTACTACGCGACGCGGGAGATCACCCTCTCGAAAGTCGGTTATGAGACCCTGACGATTCAGCAGCCGGTTCCGCCGCCCTGGTATCAGGTGCCGCCGCTCGACTTCTTCTCCGACAACTTCTCTCCGGTGCAGGTGACCAACCGGCACGACTTCACTTACCGGCTGGCGCCTCAGCGCCTGATCGGAGAAGACGAGTTGTTGGATCGCGCAAGCGGGGCGCGGACGCGTGCGCAGGTCGGACGCTAATGATCGCTCGACGTGCTTCGCAACGTGCGCGGCACAACGCGCCCGAATCGCGGCCTCCGCATTCCTCGCCGCCTCCCAATGGACGACACACTCGTGACCGTGGGGTATGATGACCAGCGGATTTCGAATCGTTTATCTTGCGAGATGATGAGGCGTACCCCTTGAGACAAGTCCTGCTTTTTGACATCGACGGCACACTGCTGAACACGGGCGGGGCCGGGCAACAGGCCATGGAGTTGGCACTTCAGACCGTGTGCGGCGTGACGCGGCCGACGCACGGGGTGTCGGCGGCCGGGCGGACCGATCGGGCGATCATCACTGACCTGTTCGCCTATCACGGCATCGCGTCATCGCCCGAAGTGTGGACCGCATTTCAAGCGGCTTATTTCGACCATCTGGCACAGGTTCTCCCCACGTTGCCGGGACGCATGCTCCCGGGAGTCGTCGATCTGCTGGAATCGCTGCATTCACGAGATGATCTGCTGCTGGGGTTGCTGACCGGCAACTTTCAGCGCGGCGCGTCCCTGAAACTGGGACACTACAAGATCAATCATTACTTTCACTGTGGAGGCTTTGGCGACGAACATCACGACCGCGACGACGTCGCGCGCGCGGCGTTGAACGACGTCATTCGCCATCAGCGGTCCGCGGTCGATGCGGAACAACTCTGGGTTATTGGGGACACACCATTCGACGTCCGCTGTGGACGCGCGATCGGCGCCCGGGTCGTCGCCGTTGCCACGGGGTCATTCTCCCGCGAACAACTCGCTGAGTCCGCGCCCGATCACCTGCTGGACAGCCTGGAGGACGCGGCTTCGATCGAGTCGTGGTTTTGAACCCGGGCGGGTTTGCCCTACGGCTCACAAACGCGATGCGCGAACGCCGCCGACAGACTGGTCGTCGCCGACGGTTCTTGCGTCAGCCACGGCGGTCCATGCTGCCCGGCGGCAGCGTCGGCGCACCGACCCTGAGAAAACGTCTTGGGGACGGGAAGGAATTTTCCACGAAAAGCCTGTTGACCACGTCAGCAGGCTCCCGTTTCCATTGGTGTTCCTCTGCCGATGCGTGTGGGGCGCATCGTCAAGATCGTCCGTTTCGCCGCGGGGCGCGCCCCCGCGGCGAGGCGGGATGATGCACCGACAATGCGGCTCGGCATCTCGCCAGGTGTCGGAGTCATTGTCCTCTGCCGGATGCGGCTCTGCGTCAAATGACGCTCAGACCTCTGCGGGAAGAATCTCGAAGACCGCTTCAATCTCGACCGGCACATTGAGAGGCAACGATCCCACGCCGACGGCGCTCCGTGCGGCAGTCCCCGCCTCCGCTCCGAAAATGTGGATCATCAATTCGCTGAAGCCATTGATCACCTGCGGCTGCTGCGTGAACCCGGGCGTGCAATTCACCATGCCGACGACTTTGACGAGCCGCGACACACGATCGAGCGTCCCCAGTGATTGCCGGACTGTACTCAGGATTTGCAGCGCGACCAGACGGGCCGCTTCCGTGCCCTGCTCGACAGTCATTTCATCGCCCACACGCCCGGTGATCAGCTCACCGCTCAACGTGCGCGGGATATGCCCGGCGGTGAACAGCAGATTGCCGGTGATGACCGCCGGCACGTAGACGGCGACCGGCTTGGCCTGCGGCGGCAGTTCGACGCCCGACTCCTGCAGTCGCTTCTCGAAATCCGGCCGGGTCGGTGTCTCGACAGCGACGGCGCGCCCCATTAGTTGCTCTCGCATGAGCACGGGAACTACCGCGCCGGCACATGCGCCCACGGTGATCAACAATCCGTCATGCAAGAACTGACGTCGGTTGGCAGCTGACGGCATGACTCGACTCCTCGACACTTGGAAAGCGGTGGGCTCGGGAGAACAAACAGGACGGCGCGCCTGACGATTTTGAGACGCACGCGGCGGCTGACGAAGCAAACGCGAGTTGTACGGCGACTCCGTTCACCGGGCAAGTCCTCGCAATTCCATTAACTTGATAATTTGATCCGAATTCGCCATCATCCTTAACGCTGTTCGTACTGCTTGAACGTTACCGGCTTGAAACGCTCATCATTCCCAAGAGCGGGATTCGATTGTGGGGCGGTTCGACTCTCTTTCTGCTCGACGTCATCTGCGGGTTGTCACGCAGAACTGGGGAATCGTTGTCGACAGGGCGTACCCCAGGCGCATCAGAGTCACCAAGTCTTCAGCCAGGCTGAATGCTGTCTGCAGCTGCGCGCGGTATTAACGGAGAATGTCAACGAATCAATCTGCGGGAGGATCGTGGATGAACGGCAGTCTTGTTACGAAAGTGCGGCTCCACGGGAGGTCGACGGTGACGTCAGGACGCCGCGCTGGCGTTTTTGCGACAGCACTCGTGGTGAGTCTCCTGAGCGGGTGCGGTGGAGGGGACGCCGGGCCCAAGCGCGAAGCCATTAGCGGAACCGTGACGCGGGAAGGAATTCCCGTTGACGATGGCCTGATCATGTTTAAGCCGCATGGCAATGGCCCTGCCACCGAGGTGGCCATTAAGGATGGCAAGTATCAGTTTGACAAAGAGAATGGTCCCGTGGCCGGGATGCACGACATCCGTATCCGGCAAAGTGCACCTCGTGCGCCCGTCCCTGAAGGAACCCCCCTCAAGGATGCTGAGATTCTCCCGGAGAC
>JAHBXU010000340.1 GCA_019636315.1 Planctomycetaceae bacterium
AAGACCTTGCTGTCGCAACCGGTGCGCATTATGGGCTGGGCGAGGAACCGAATAAGATCTTCATGAATATCGACGGCAGGCTCTTGAATGTTGCCGACGACCTTGGGCTCGCAGAACCACTCATCCGTGGTCGTCAGTTTCTCTTTCTTGACGTCAATGGCGACGACATTCTGGATGCATTCATCGCCGCGCGACGCCGCGCGATGCCCCGTCTCGGCCATTCTATTTACCTCCAGCGTCGCGAGGGAGCACAGATTCAATTTGTACGCGCCCCATCAGCTTGGAACCTTGTTGATGACGACGGAGAATATGCTCAGTTGACGTGGCTGCCTCCCGTTGGGCTGGCTCTGTTTGTGCATGGGTGGCCATGTCGGCTTTATGCGATTCGAAAGGAAGGGCTGGTCGACATTACCAAGAAGGTGGGCCTCAGCGATCTCAACACGACCGGAGACTCGGCCTGGGCGGATTTTGATGGAGACGGCGATCTGGACTTATTCGTCGGCGGATGGGTGCATGACCCGGACGTCGTCATTGATGAGCATGGGAACGTCCGAGGTGAGCTGATTAGCTCAAACCGCCAATCGTGTGAGGCTCAACTCGCCGCGACACGATCTAAAGATTCGCTGTTGCTTGAAGTGTGGGGGCTTAAGCCTGCCGAGATTCGCATTGGATCGGCGGGTGTGGTTGCTAAGTCAAAACAACTTGAACTCACACCGGACGAGGCAATCGGCTTCCCGGAAGCGACAGACGAACGATCCCTTCGAGTTGGCTTTGATCAGTCAACGAATCGATGGCGAATCGCCCTTTCAAGTTCATCGTGGTCGCGTGCCGGATTCACGGCATCTTGCGATTCCGGATTGGTGAGCGCCGATCTGGACGGACAGCAACCGAAGCCATTCAAGCGATCACGACTCTTTTCGTGGGAGGGAGACCGCTATGTCGAGCGTTCGGCGAGGCTGCATATGCCGCTCCAGCCTGTCCGATCGGTGGCTGCTGCCGATTTCGACTGTGACGGCGATGTCGATCTTTACCTGGTTTGTTCGACAGATGTCCGCAATTTTCCCAACGTGCTGCTGCAGAATGATGGAACTGGTCGCTTCACGGTCCAGGAAGGCGGCGCCGGCGCGACAGGAACAAGAGAAGGTTCGGGCGACTCAGTCGCTGTATTGGACTATGACAATGACGGCGGTCCCGATCTCGTCCTCACAAACGGCCAGGGTGATCCTCCGTTTTCTGATGACGGTCCAGACCAGCTGTTTCGGAACGACGGACCGCGTGGCAACTGGTTGGAAATCGACCTCGTCGCAAAGGGAACCAATCGAGACGCGATTGGCGCTCGCGTGATCGTTCATGCGGGCACACGTCGCTTACTGCGGTTGCAGGACGGTGGGGCACATTGTCGTGCTCAGAACCATCGACGGTTGCACTTTGGGCTGGGTGAAGTCTCCAAAATCGACCGCGTCGACGTTAGTTGGCCCAATGGAGAAGTCACTGAGATTTCTGATGTCGGGCTCAATCGCGTGTTAAGAATTGAACAGCGCTAATTCAGGAGAAGAGCGGTGATATCCAGTCTGCACAAATGCATTTTAGTGCATATTCCGAAGACCGGTGGAACGAGCATTACCAAGGCCTTTGGTCAGATCGAGGCAAGCCGTCATGGCGTGCAGGATCATCGGACGGTCAGCCAGTTGCGGGACACGATTTCCCCCGCCGAATTTGAGTCCTACTTCAAGTTCGCGTTCATTCGAAATCCGTGGGCACGAATCGTTTCATGGTACAAGAACGTCATACAAGATCCGGTTCACCGTCAGAACTTCAAAGTTGACCAGGACTGCAGCTTTCCCGACTTCCTGCACAAGCACGGATCAATTTGGGGCCTGCAGTCGCAGCTCTATTGGCTGCGCGATACCAACGGCGAGATTCCGCTCGATTTCATCGGGCGATTCGAGAACCTCGCAGAACACTTCCGAGTGGTCTGTGAGCGTCTTGGGTTGCAGAATGTCGAATTGCCGCATCTGGTGAAGGCACACGATTCTCGTCCGTATACGGCGTTGTACAATGACGAATCGCGGAGGATTGTCGCCGAACGCTATGCGGAGGAGATCGATCTGTTCGGATATCAATTTGGGCCGACGGCGTCACATGGGTCAGCGGTGATGCCGGTTGATCCGAAGGCGTGTTGGGATCGAACATCCGAGAAGGTAAAGATTGACTTCCTGATGCGGTCAATCTGGACAGAACGTCCGCAGTGGGCGAGTCAGGGGTCATTAGGATTGGGCGCCAGCCGTTACCTCCTCGCGGCCGCCAGTCAATCCCGTGCCAAGAGGGCTGCTGAAATTGGCACAGGGTCGGGTTACTCGGCGACGCTGATCTGCCATGGGTTGCAGCTCGCCAGTGAAGTGAGTCACGCCAGCGATGACTATCGCATCACTTCGTACGACATCTCCAAGGAATGTCTGTTTGATCGGCAGCATAAGGTGGGCGATGCTGCGCGTGAACAACTCTCGGCCGAGATGGCTGAACGAATCACATTTCGGAATCCCGCCAGTGCGGCGGATATGGTCCACTTTCATGCGTTAGATGAACTGGGGCTTTTGTTTGTCGACGGCAATCACAGACACCCATGGCCTACTCTGGATTTGCTGGCGGCGCTTCCCTATCTCGCGCCGGGAGCAACGGTCGTTCTGCGAGGGATCAATGCACCATTGATTCGCCCTGAATCTGGCGAGTCGGGAGCGAAGTATCTCTTTGACGATCTGAATGTCACGAAAGACACTGAAGCCGATATTGACGTGCCGAATATTGGTCGTTTCGTGATTCCAAGCGATAAATCTGAGCTGGAATCGCAATTGCTCGGAATCTTGCACGCCCATGAATGGCAGGCCGATGTCGGTGATCGCTATCTGCAGCGACTGGGACTCAAGAAGCCGACGGCACGGGCTACGAAAGCGGAAGCCCGTGCGGTGCCGTGACTCATCCACTGCGCGGCCGCAGTGCCTTCTCGGCGTTGATTCATCGGAGACGTCTCGGAGCGGGAGTGGATCGAATTCATCCAGCGGCCGTATCAGCTGGCGTGCGGAAACTATGAGCGGATCCATTCCGTCTGGAGATCGTTGATCCCTGAGACAAACTTTTTCGTCGGCCGCTTCACGGACGTCGCGCGAGATCCTGTGGGACTGCTGACGGATGTGTTTCGGTTCCTGGAGATCGTTGCCGATCACCGCTGGATTGTCGAGACTGTGGGGCGGCCGAGCAACACGACCGAGAGGGTGGGCATTCCGCCGCGCGTGCGCGCGGTGTTGGAGCAACTGTTTGGCGACGAAGTGTGTCGCCTGCGAGCCACGGGCCTCATCGACGAACCCGCGCTGATCGCAACGGAGACGGCCGAGGGCTGAGAATCGCAACGGATCTCGCACAACGATGCAACCCGTCGTCAGGCGCTCGCGAAGGATGGAGAGAGAGGTTTCCTGATGTTCACAAACGTTTTTCCGCTCAACTCGTTGCTCGTGCCTGCGGAGACGCACTGCGTGCCGAAAGCGGCTTTCGTGTTGGCTTTCTGTCTCGGAGGCCTGCTCGTTGAGCCGGCCCGTGCGGGCGATGCCTCAACGGTTCCTCGCTCCGAAGTGGGCGGCGCTCACAACGAGGCTCCGCACGCGGAGAAGGCGGTTTCGCGTGGCGCGCGGCAGACGATGAGCGGCGCCGACGAATGGCACGAACTGCACACGCAGGCGGTGTCGGCGCGGGAGACGTCGGGGGAGAATCCGCGAATCCGATTCCGACTGCTGTATCACAATCCGACGGCCGAGGAAGTCGTGGTGATGTGGGGGCTCAACGATTTCCGGAAGACGCCGTCCAACCTGCCCGAAGGAACCGTCCTGAACTTCAGTAAGACCCACATGAACACTCCCATGCGACGGGACGAAGGCGTCTTCGTCATGGAGTACGAAACCGATATGGACACGCGGCTGGACTATGCATTCAGCATTACGCGCACCACGGCCGGTGAGAACGTGAAGGACTGGCGGGGCAGCCAGGAGGAAGGGAAACCCTATTTTCGTGCACAACTGGCCGTTGCAGCTACGGACGAGCCAAGTCCCTCGGCCGCTTCTTTGACCGTCCCGTCGACCGTCTCCTCGGCTGTGGAAGCCGCGCGTCCGAAGTCGGAGGCCAGGCCATCTCCGGTCGAAGAGGCGAACGTCGCCGCACAGCCACCTGCTCCGGCCGTTCAGTCTCCTCCGGCCGCTCTCGTCGCCGCCAATCCACCAGCACAGGCGGCGACCGGCTCTGTGACGCGCCATCGGTTTGGTGGCGAGCAGTCGGAGCAATGGTATGAACTGCATACCCAGGCAATCATTCCGACGGAAGGATCGGGTGAAAAGCCGCGGATTCGGTTTCGGCTGCGGTACCGCAATCCGCAGGCAAGTGAGGTCGTCGCGGTGTGGGGACTGAACAAGTTTCAGAAGAAAGCGACCGACCCGCCCGCGGGGACGTTTCTGACGTACAACGACAGCCATATGAACACGCCCCTGCGCAAAGAAGGGGATGTGTTCGTCATGGAGTATGAAACCGACGCCGACACGCGATTGGATTACGCCTTCACGATCACGCGCAATGCGGCCGGCAAGGAAGTACAGCAATGGCACGGCACGGGCGTGCAAGGTGAACCGTACTTCCAGGCGCAACTCACCGTCGCCAATGCGAACGAGACGATCGCTCCGCACAAGTCGCGGCGGCTGTTTGCTCAAGGCCGGCCTGATGAGTGGTACGAACTGCATACGCAGGCGATTTTGCCGACAGAAGGCACGAGCGAGCAGCCGCGGATTCGGTTGCGGTTGCGGTATCACAATCCGCAGGTGAGCGAAGTCGTCGCCGTCTGGGGATTGAATGAATTTCGGAAGCGGGCGAGCGATCTGCCCGAGGGGACGTTTTTGACCTTTAACGACAGCCATATGAACACACCCCTGCGGAAGCATGGAGACGTGTTCGAAATGGAATATGAGACGGACGCCGACACGCGATTCGATTATGCCTTCAACGTCATCCGCAACGCGGCCGGCGAAGAAGTCAATCAATGGCGTGGAGCGGGACAGGGACAACCGTACTTTCAACGACAGTTGACGGTGGCCGAAGCGGACGAGCAAATTGGTCCGCATCAATCGCGGCGGCTATTCTCCGATAAGCAGCTAGGCGAATGGCATGAACTGCTGACGCAGGCTCTCCTGCCCGCCGCCGGAGCGGCCAAACCTCGAATTCGATTTCAGGTCCGTTATCGCAACCCGGAAGCGGCCGAGGTGGTCGTCATCTGGGGACTAAACAAGTTTCAGAAGAAGGCAACCGGCCTGCCCGAAGGGACGTTTCTCACGTACAACGACAGTCACATGAACACGCCCATGCGGAAGGAGGGGGACGTGTTTGTAATGGAGTACGAAAC
>JAHBXU010000341.1 GCA_019636315.1 Planctomycetaceae bacterium
CCGCTGACCGGACTGGCACGGGCCGAGTTCATCAGTGTCGATTTCGTTTCCCGTACTCCGGTCGGGGGAGCGCTGCTTGGTGATCTGATCGATCTGCAGGCTCTTGAGCGATTGACGCAGCTGCGCTGGTTGAGCGCTGGCGGCAACGGCCTCGTGGACGATCCTCAGAACGCCGGTCATGTCGCGTTGCATCCGTTGCGCGGGTTGAACGCATTGGAGTATCTGCACCTTTACGGCAACGAATTGGTCGACGTTCGCCCGCTGGCCGGACTCGACGGTCTGGCCTGGCTCGATCTGGAAGACAATCACATCGCCAGCGTCGATCCGCTGGCGGGGGTGTGGATTGTCGACAACTTCGAATCGGGATATCGCGAAGTCGGACTCAACTGGCGCGGCAACGAAAATCCGGGCGCCTTCGAAGGCGACTATCGCATTCTGCCCAGTCTCGATACGGCCTCGGGAGTCTTCTTTGAGTTCACCGAGCTTCCCGACGGACAGTACGAGGTGTATGCCACGTGGACGCAGGGGAGCCGCAATACCGATCGGGCCGTGTTTGCGACGAACGCCCAGCCCAAGCTCATCTCGCCGAATGCGAGCGGCGTGCCGGTGTTCCGTTCAGATCTTTCGTCGCCGGATGTGACGTTTGTCGAGGGGAATTCCGTCGTCAACATCAGCTTTGGCGTGACGGGAGACGATGCCAGCCCCAACACCATCTTTGGATCTCCGTATCGGACCGATGTGATCAATGGCAAATGGACGTTCTTCATCGAAGGAGATCTCCGCATTCGTCCTAATACGACGATCAACATCACATCGGGTTATCCGGTGTCGTTTGTGGTCGGAAACGATGTCGTCATTGGCGACAACGTCAGCATCAACCTGATCGGCCTCGTTGGTGGTGGAGCCACCGGCTATGGGGGATGGGGCGGCAATTATCTGGCGAATCCGCACATTATTCCGACTCGAGGATCGGCCGGAGGAATCGGATACGGCGACCAGTCGGGCGGCGCCGGCGGCAACGTTGATCAGCCGGGACAACCCGGACGGAACCAGGGAACCGGTTCCGAAATCACGGCCGGTGGCGGTGGTGGTGGTGGTGGCGGCGGGTCGCTCAATCTGCTCAATGGAGGCCATGGCGGCGGAGGTGGGGGGGCGCTGGAGATTGTTGCGGCCGGGCGCATCAGTCTGGGAGACGTGCACATCTCTGCGGTGGGAAAGGACGCCGAGCCGGTCGTGGGTCAGAAGAAGCCCGGCGGAGGCGGCGCGGGCGGAACGGTCAAACTGGTCGGGTCCACGGTCACCGGCAGCAACTTCAGCATCAATGCATCCGGAGGCGCCGGCGGAGACGGTCATCCGCTCCGCCGTGGCGAGGACGGCCGTTTCCTCATCGGACAGAACACGGCGGACAGCGGCGGCTATCAGACGACCGGAGCACGCGTCGAAACCTTCATCGGCCCACAGAGTCCGAATCCGTTTATTGCGAACTCTCCGCTGACGCCGCACATCCTAGGACTCAAAGAGGGCGCGGAAGCGTATGGCCTGCTGAACCAGTTCGCCAACAATCTCTTCGCGCGCGAGCTGATCACGTCTGACAATGTTGAAACACCAGGCGTCGAAGGACTCGCACCGCAGGGCGCACTGGCCATGCTGGTGCGCGTGGATGCGGGACCGTCCAGCTTGTTCGCCAATTATCCCGGATACGACCTCGTGCTGATTGCGGAGCTGGGCGGAGTCGGTCTGAACGGTCCTCGGTTCGGTGTGGGCGACGTGCTCCAGCCGCTGCTCGATGGGGGCTATCTGAATGATCCCTCGTTCGGCGGCACCGGAACGAAGGTCCGCAGCACGCTCGGACCGCGTGAGGTTTACGCGGTGCTCATTCCGGAATCCGCCACGACGTTGCAGCTCGGCGCAGCGATCGGCAGCGGCGACTTCGTCGTCACGCAGGCGAATGTTTCCCTCAATCAGGTGCTGTACCTCACAGCCGCGGGAGGTCAGACAGAGGTCAATCAGCGCTTCGCCCCAGCGGGTGCGGACTTTGGGGGACGGCCGTGGCAACGACTGTCTGCGGTCCAGCCCGAGAATGGCCAGATCACCATCGGCCTGTCGAATCTCTCCGCTCCTGGCGAAGGCAATCTGGTGGCCGACGCGGTCCGGCTCGTCAAACCCGTGCTGCCGAACCTGCAGGTGCTGAACCTGCGCCAGAATCCGCTCGACAACGCGGCACATGATTACATCCTCAACGAGCTGGTCGGCGATCGGCCGGGCGATGATCGGCCGGAGACATCCGTCGTCGAGTACGCCTCGCTCACAGACGACGCCCATCAGCCGCAAACACCGGTTCGCGAAGGAATGTCCTATGACCCGAACGGGCACGCTCCTGAGTTCCTGAATGTTCCGCAAGTGCGTTTGATCGGCGCAGGTTTGTCCTCAGCTGCGCAGCAGAGCGGCCAGCTCGTCGTGGCGGTGTACGATGATCCCAGCGTCGTCGACACGACAAACAGCTTGTATTTCTCAGAATCCGATAACGTCCAGGCCACGCTGGCGGCACTGGGATTTACGGTCCACCCATTTCGGGGGGTCGATGCGGCCGATTTTGTCGCGGCTCTGGCGGAGGCAGACGTCCTGCTGATTCCAGAGCAGGAGACCGGCTATCTTCCGAACATCGTCGCGAGTGAGGCTCTCGACGTGATTCGGGGGTTTGTCGGCTCCGGCGGAGGTCTCGTTGTTCATGGGGCCGGTGGCTATGAGACGTTCTTGTTGAATGATTTGTTTGACTTTGAACTCAACAGTTACTGGCTCGACACCGGCTACTTGTCGTACCAGACCTCCGCGGCGGAACAGACCCAGTTCGCTGACGATTCCGACGTTCTTCCACTGCTGAACGCGACCTCCGGACTGAGTGAATCGTCGCTTCCTCCCGGAGGGACGGCCATCTACACCTACCCGGCCTGGTTCGGCAACGTCGCCACCGTTGCCATGCTGCCCTACGAGGCGGGAAATATCGTCATGCTGGGCTGGGACTGGTTTGATGCGGCTCCGATTGGCTCACAGGACAGCGGTTGGTCGGAAGTCCTGAAATCGGCCGTCCTGGAGGTCTATAAAAATCCCTCGGCTGTGACCTTGACCGTCCGCGATGTGGACCTCGATCGTGTTCAGCTTTCGGTGACGTCGCGATTGGACGGCGTCACCCCCCAACTGGACGCCATGCATCCTGGTCCGGCAGGAGAACTGATCACCGTTTCCCAAAGCACGCCGAGCACATTCGGAAACGTCGCGATGGCCAAGTCGCGCTTCGGGACCTCGCTCGTGGCGTGGATCGACGATACCGAAATCTTTGCGCGAATGCTCGATGCCGATGGTCGCGCGAGCGGCCCCCAGTTTCTGGTGAATGCCTCCCCCCTCTCGATGGCCGGTGGGACGCCGCATGTTGAAGCTTTGAACGATGGCCGCTTTGTGGCGTTCTGGACTGATGGTTTGATTCTGAAAGGTCGTCTGTTCGATTCCGAGGGCGTCGCCCAGGGGAGTGAGTTCAGCATCAATAACTCAATTGTCACGCCCGCGGCGTTTCAAATCACGATTGCCGGCAACGGGAACGGCCAGTTTGTCATCGCCGCCACAGGCAACGATGGAAGCGGGAACGGCATTGCAGCGCAGCGCTTCAATCTCGCAGGCGAGAGTGTCAGTCCGGCGATCGCTGTGAACAGTTACACGCTCGGAAATCAGTTCAACCCGAACGTGGCGATGGACCGGGATGGAAACTTCGTCGTGACGTGGTCGGACGGCGACGTGTCAAACACCGGTCGGGATGGAGACCTCGCCGGCGTCTATGCCCGGCGATTCAATACCTCCGGTGCGCCCCTGGGAGGCGATTTCCTCGTCAACACCCAGACGTTCAGCGCACAACTCGGTTCGCGCGTCGCCTTCGGCCCTGACGGTGAGTTCGTCATCGTCTGGCGGAGCCTGGATCAGGACGGCGACGCTTTTGGAGTCTATGCCCAACGATATCAGGCGAACGGCGTCCCACGCGGGCCGGAGTTCCGAGTCAATTCCAATGGCGCCGGCAATCAGGCATTCATGGACGTCGCCATTGACGAGCGCGGCGTCATCTCGGTCTCTTGGAGCGATCTCAGCAGCGGACGGATTCTCCTGCGACAGTTTGACGCGGACGGGGCCGCTTTAGGTCGCGAGGTGCGAGTCGCCGATCAGGGAGCGAGCGCCGATCCCCGAGTGTCCGTCGACGCTCACGGCAGCGTCATCGTCGCCTGGCGGTCAGACTCCGATGAGATCCGCGCGCGGCAATACACGGGGAGCACGTACCAGTTCCGCTTCGACCCCAAAGGGGATTTCAGCGGCACCGACACGGTGACGATCGAAGCCAGCGATGGACGCGGGCGCACGAGTACACTCCGCTTCGAGGTGTTCGTTGATCGGGCGGCGATCACTGGCGTCAAATACGACGACGCCAACGGCAACGGACAGGTGGACGGCGGTGAGACGTCCGTCGAAGGTTGGGTCGTGTTTCTCGATGAAACGCGGAACGGGATCTATGACGAGGGTGAACCGTTCACCGTGACCGACTATTCCGGCCGATACGCCTTTACGGACGACATCATTCCGGGCCGCGCCTACTACGTCGTCGAACTGAACGACAATGCGTGGCAACAGACAGTCGGCGGAGACAACACCGAGCGGATCGAACTCGTTCCAAACTTTCCAGCCAGTCTGCAATTGTCCGGATTCGGCGACATGCTGGAGTTCAACGGACGGCTGTTCTTCGCGGCGGATGGCGGTGATGGACGCGGCACGGAACTCTGGATGTATGATCGCAACAATCCGCCCACGCGGGTGACAGACATCAATCCTGGTCCGGGAGGTTCATTCCCCGGCAACCTGTCGTTGTATCAAGGGAGTCTGGTATTCACAGCGACCGACGGGACTGGGCAAACCAATCTCTGGCAGTACGACGATGTGTCGTTGCGCATGCTGTTCGCGCTCGATCGAATCGTGCATCCCGAGCGCTTGTTTGCGTTGTTCGACCACACGATCGATGGCATCAGCGAACTGCATCCGGTGACTGGAGACCTGCTCAACTGGATCGACGTGCCTGCACCGGTTTCTCATGAGAATGATGGTCTGGCGTTCGACGGACAGACGCTCTACTTCCTGAGTGGCGCGACCAACGTCCTCTACGAGTTGGATCCGGACACCGGGGACGTGCTTGATTCCTTCCCGATCACAGCCGGCAGTGGAGTTTATGGGGGACTCGCCGATCTCGGTGGTCTGGTTTACGTCCTTGATGACGTCACGAACGTCATTCATGTGGTCAATCCGCTGACGAATGCCGTCACCGGTTCGCTGTCGGTCGCGGCCGATCTGGCGGGCGGCCTCGCGTCGATCACGGGGCCGAGTCGACTGGTTGC
>JAHBXU010000342.1 GCA_019636315.1 Planctomycetaceae bacterium
TATCTGCTGTATGTGCTGACAATCGTCTGCGGCGCAACGATGGCGCACTCGCTGGTGCCTCCAACGCCGGGGCCGCTGTTCGTCGCCGAGCAACTGGGCGTGGATCTCGGAACCATGATGCTTGCTGGCTGCCTGGTCGGTCTGATTTCGGCGACATCCGGCTATCTGTACGCCTTGCTGGCCAATCGACTCTGGACGTTGCCGCTGCGGGAATCGCCGGAGTTCTCGATAGAAGATCTTCGAGCGTCGCTGGAGCGGGACGAGTCGCAATTGCCGCCGCTGTGGTTGTCGCTTATGCCCATTCTGCTCCCCGTGCTGTTGATCAGCGGACAGACGGTGCTGAAAGAGGGGCTGTTTGGCGTCGCCGCGTCACCCGCGCTAATTCGCGCGGCGGACACGTGGGGCGAGAAAACGATGGCATTGACCATTTCTGCAGCGATCGCGCTGGCGACTCTCGCCTGGACGAAACGGACATCGCGTGACCAACTGGCCGACGCCGTGCAGAAGGCCCTCTCCAGCGGCGGCGTGATCATCCTCATTACGGCCGCCGGCGGTGCGTTTGGTGCGGTGTTGCGGCAAACGAATGTTGCAAGCCTGATCCGTGAGTTGCCGCAGTCCTCGCCAGCTGTCATTTGTGCCTTGGCATTTCTGATCACGACCGCCATTCGCACGGCACAGGGTTCAGCGACGGTGGCCATGATCACGGCGGTCGGCCTGCTGTCGGGGTTGGCTCGCGAGGGTCAATTGACCTTTCATCCTGTGTACCTGGCGCTGGCAATCGGTTGTGGATCGAAGCCTCTGGCCTGGATGAATGACAGCGGGTTCTGGGTCATCACCCGCATGAGCGGCATGACCGAAAAGGAGGGGCTCAAGTTTGTAACGCCGACGTCGGCGCTGATGGGCGTCGTGGGACTCGGTGTTGTGATTTTGGGCGTGACTTTGTTCCCCATGCGCTAAGCGGCGACACCCGGTTAATGAACATTTGGCAAACGGGCGATGAACTGTTGGCAAAGGCCTGTGACTGTTCCCAAAATCGCACAGGAACGGCAATTATGCATTTGACGACTGGCAGACGACTCGATAGATTACGGGCGTTGATTGGATGTTCTGACGATTAATTGGGCCGAGCTGAATGCAGTGCCTGCACGAGCGCAATGGCACGCTTCGGCCGACTTCTTCATCCGACTCTTGATCAAGGAAGATTCCCTTTCGGTCGGCAACTGCATTGGCGGCCGGAGCTCAAGCATGGTCCCCGATTTTCTGAGACGGTTGGCCGGGGCCGACGTCCCTCGGCAGGCGTCCCCTCATGGAGGAAATCGATGAGTCTCGATGTTCGTCACTCCGCCGTCGAGCGTCTACCTGAGCCGCTTTGCGACCGCGTCCTGCGAATTGTCCAGTTGCGTACGGCTTCCCGCATCAAAGATCTGCACGTCGACGTCCAGGGACGGGATGTGATTCTCACAGGAATCGCGCCGACGTATTACGTCAAGCAGTTGGCAACGCATGCAGCGCTGGACGAAATCGATCGACGCACTTTGACCAACGATATCGACGTGCATTGAAGAGCCGCAAACGGGCGACGTCATTGGATCGGCCGTCCCAGGGAACCGTTCGCTGCTCGATCCCTCGCCGCGGCTCAGGTCGTCGTCCCTCACGCACGACTGTCGATGGCACGGTGGGAACCAGCGCCATTGACCCGGCTTTGTGCCGCGTGCCTCATCGGATGATGGGCTACGACAGCACCGAATGGACCACGTTTCCGCCGACGTCGGTCAGGCGGTAGCGGCGGCCCTGGAAGCGGTAAGTGAGGCGCTCGTGATCGATGCCCAACTGGTGCAGAATCGTGGCCTGCAGGTCGTGGGCGCTGACGGGGTTCTCAGCCACATTGTGGGCAAACTCGTCTGAAGCCCCATAAGTCAGGCCCGGTTTGACGCCGCCGCCCGCCATCCAGATCGTGAACGCATAGGGGTGATGATCGCGCCCCCACTGGGCGCGGTTCTCAATCTTGCCCTGTAAAAACGGTGTACGGCCGAACTCACCGCCCCAAATCACCAGCGTGTCGTCCAGCAGGCCCCGCTGCTTGAGATCGGTCACCAGCGCGGCTGAGGGGGCGTCCGTGTCCTGGCATTGGATCGCCAGTTGCGTGTTGAGGTTGCGGTGCTGGTCCCAGCCGGCGTGCATCAATTGAATGAAACGTACGCCCCGCTCCGCCAACCGGCGGGCCATCAGGCAGTTGTAGGCATAGGATCCCTGCCGCGTCACGTCGGGGCCGTACATGTCGAGAACATGCCGCGGCTCCGTTGAGAAATCGATCAGCTCGGGGACCGAAGCCTGCATGCGGTACGCCATTTCGTACTGAGCAATACGGGTGGCGATCTCGGGATCGCCGAATTCATTGAGCTTGATTTCGTTGAGTCGCGCCAGATCATCGAGCAGTCCGCGCTTCACTTCGCGGCTCATCCCGTCCGGGTTCGACAGGTAGAGAACGGGATCGCCGACACCCCGGAACTGCACCCCTTGAAACTTTGACGGCAGAAACCCGCTGCCCCAGTAGTAGTCGTAGAAGATCTGTCCGCAGGTGGCTTCCTTGTCGCGCGACGTCATGACGACGAAGCCGGGGAGTTCCTGAGTATCGCAGCCGAGGCCATATGTGAGCCAGGCGCCCATGCTCGGTCGTCCGGGGCGCTCGTCCCCCGTCATGAAATAGGTAATCGCCGGCGCGTGATTGACCTGGTCCGTGTGCATCGATTTGATGAAACACAGATCGTCGGCGATTGCGGCCGTATGTGGGAGCAGGTCCGAAACCCATGCCCCGCTCTCCCCGCGCTGGCGAAGGGGCGCGATGGGGGCGAGCACCGGCCGTTCGGTCTGTCCTGACGTCATCGTGCTCAGCCGCTTGCCGCCTTGCACTTCATCGGGAATCTGCCGGCCGTTCCATTCGAGAATCGTCGGCTTATGATCAAACAGATCAGAGTGCGAGGGAGCGCCGTTCTGCAACAGATAGATGACTCGCCTGGCTTTCGGAAAAGCATGCGGCAGATCGGCAAGGCCGCCGGTTGGCGTGGCGTCGGCGCGTGCATCGTCATGATGGAGAAGCGTCGCGAGTGCGGCGGCTCCGATGGCATTCTTCGAACGACCAAGCAATTGTCGCCGGGTTTGCTGGACGTGTTGAACAAAACGCAGGTCCACCGGTCACTCCCGGGTTAATGTCTCATCGAGATTCAGAATCATGAGGCAGAGGGCCGTCATGGCTGCGTGTTCCGCGACATTGATGGACGCATCGCGGGGCGACTCGCCAACATTGAGCAGTTGGGCCGCGGCAGCAGAGTCGGCTGCATACTTCTCCGCGAGAGAATGGAATCGTTCGATGAGAATCGACTGTTCTTCTGCGGTCGGGTGTCGCGAGGTGGCGCTGCGAAACGCGTGCACCACGCGCGACTCATCAGCGACCCCGCCGTTCGTCAGCACGCACTGCGCCATCGCCCGAGCCGCTTCGACGTATGTGATGTCGTTCATCGTCGTGAGGGCGTGCAGGGGGGTGTTCGTGCGGAGGGCGTTGACTTCGCAGGTCTGGCGCTTGGCCGCATCGAAGAACATCGTCGGCCCGACAATCCGCCGCCAGTAGGTATACAGGCTGCGGCGATACAGGTCGCCGCCGTGATCCTGCACGTACGTCTTCTTGCCGAACGTCGCTTCGTCCCAGATGCCGGCCGGCTGATACGGCTTGACCGACGGACCTCGCTGTGTTTCGTTGAGCAGTCCGCCGAGGGCCAGTGCCTGGTCGCGGAGCATCCACGATGGCATGCGATATCGTGGCCCACGCGCCAGGAGTTGGTTTTTGGGATCGCGCTCCTGCAACTCGGGAGTGACTCGTGACGACTGGCGATACGTCGCGCTGGTGACAAACAATCGATGCAGCGCTTTGACGTCCCAACCGGTACGGAGGAATTCGGTCGCCAGCCAGTCGAGAAGTTCGGGATGCGACGGTCGTTCACCCTGCGAGCCAAAGTCCTCGGCCGTTCGGACCAGCCCGACGCCGAAGAACCGCTGCCACTCCCGATTGACGGTTACGCGGGCGGTGAGCGGGTGTCCGGGATCGACGAGCCATTCGGCCAATGCGAGCCGATCCGCGTTGCGGCCCGCGGGAAGTTCCGGCAGGCGCGCCGGGATGGCGGCCGTCACCCGTTCGCCCGGCTTGTCATAAGCGCCGCGGTCCAGAATGAACGTTTCGCGAGGCTCGGCACGCACATCCATGACCATCATTTCGACGACCTGTCCCTGGATGCGGCTGCGCCGCTCTCTCGTGTCCTTCAGCGATTGCAGTTGTTCGGAGTACGTCGGGTGCTCCGTCTTGAAGTGATCGATCAACAACTTCAACTCCTCACTGGAGCGTTCGCCGACTCCTTTCGCGAGGGCACTACGGACGTCGTCAGGAATCGCCGCGGATTGCGATTCGCTGGCGGTCGCGGGATCGCCCGAAACTCCGCTGGGCTCGTCGGCTTGAGCCGTGAGAGACTCGGCATGGTCCCGCTCCCACGCGGTGACCGCTGACGTCACGGCAGCAATCGTCAGATCCAGCGCGTTAAGCTCCGTCGCTTGTTCTGCCGTCGGGAGTGCCATGACGGGCGGAATGCGACCGCCGCGGAACCCGCCCCCTTCCTCAGTCGTATTGTTGAAGAATGCGAAGAGCTGGTAGTACTCCCGCTGCGAGAGGGGGTCGTATTTATGGTCGTGGCAGCGGGCGCACGTAAGGGTTGTGCCGAGCCAGACGGTCGCCAGTGTCTCGGCCCGATCGAAGACGTTCTCAATCCGAGTCTCTTCGGGAATGCGACCGCCCTCTCCGTTATGCATGTTATTGCGACAGAACCCGGTCGCGACCTGTTGCGAACGCGCGGCCTCCGGCAGCAGGTCACCGGCGAGTTGTTCGACGGTGAATTGATCGAACGGCATGTCGGCGTTGAGCGCGTCGATGACCCAGTCCCGCCAGGGCCACATCGTCCGCTCGGGATCTCCCTGAAATCCGCTTGTATCGGAGTAGCGAGCCGCGTCGAGCCACTCCCAGGCCATGCGTTCTCCATAACGGGGCGTCGCGAGCAGTCGATCGACCGCGCGTTCGTAAGCGTCGGGTGAGTCGTCCGCCAGGAATGCGTCAAGTTCCTGAATCGTTGGTGGAATACCGGTCAAATCGAGCGTGACCCGTCGCAGCTGCTGTGTGCGCGCGGCTTCGGGCCCTGGGACAAGCCTCACACTCTCGAGGCGCGCGAGGATGAACGCATCGATCGCATTGTTCCCCCAACCCGGATCGGAGACTGCCGGGAGCGCCGGCCGCTCGGGCGCGACATAGGCCCAGTGGTCACCCCAGGGGGCGCCCGCAGCCACCCACTGCTTCAGCAGATCAACCTGCACCGGCGTGAG
>JAHBXU010000343.1 GCA_019636315.1 Planctomycetaceae bacterium
CATCGGCCAACCGGCGAACACGCCTTGTTGCTGTTCGTACTGATGAACACGGACGGCGAGCCCTTGCACGATCCGACGACGAGCGCTGCCTGGATGAAGGTCGCGAAGCGAGCCGTCGACCGCATCAAGCGGCCGTTCTCTTTGCATCGGCCCGAACTGTCTCCTGATCTGGGCGTCACAACGCAGCTTCAAATTCTCGTCGCCTCCGCCGACGGGCCGCTTCCAACGGAGATTCAGGAAGACGTCCGGAATCGCTTCGCGGAGTTACAGTCTTACGTGGGTGGAATGCTGGCGGACGACGCAGCAAAGATCTCTTCCGGAGTCGAACGATGAGCGATTCACCCGATGGACTGATTCGCGAGCCGATGGGGCTCTACGGCTGGGTGCACGACGCCTTCAGCTTTGTCTGGGTGTGGTTCTTTACACGCTCCCTCTGGATGTTCCTCAGGGGGCTGCCGGCCCTGATCGTGCTGGTGGCCATTCCCGTACTGGCGCTCAGCTCGCGAACAACCGCCATGCAGGAATCGCGGAAACGCAACTACCTGCGTGCTGCGATCAACGCAGCGGAACAGAAGGATTTCGCCGCGGCCGAACTGTGGAATCGCAAACTGATCTCCATCGACTCGGCCGATCAGGAAGCGCAGTTTCGGTTGGCGCTGGCCATTGAGGAAGGCGGAGATGTCGAGCGGGGTCGCGAGATCTTGGCGCGGCTGACCCCCCGGGATGTGGCAGGATTTCTTCCTGCCCACCGGTATCTGGCCGCCAGAGAGTTTTCGAACTTGGAAAGCTCGACTCCGGAGTCATTGCGCACGGCCGTGTGGCATGCGACCAAAGCCCTGGATCAGGCGCCGGATGATCTCGCTCTGCGCGAATTGATGGTGCGGCTGCAAATTCGTCGCGGCGGGCTCCTGGAAGCCGCTTTCCACCTTTCCCGGATGGTGACGAAACGCCCCGAACTGCACCTCATGTTGGCTGGCGTCTACCAGCAACTGAACATGAACGATGCGGCCACGGTGCAGGTCAGTCAGGCGCGCATGCACTTTCAGAGCCTCCGCGCCAAGAATCCGGATGAACTCCAGCCGCTGTTATGGCTCGTGGAGACCCACGCCTTCACACACGATTTCGACACCGCAGAAGTCATGCTGGTCGAGCACCTGAACAAGCAGCTGGACGTCGATGCGACAAAGTTGGCATTGCTCAAACTCGCCCTGGTCGAAATCGACGCCAACCTTAAAAAGGAACATCCTGACTGGGGGCGGTTGATTGCGTTATTGGAGAGATCGCTCGGGGCCTTCCCAAATCAGGAAGTCCTCTTTCCCCGAGTGGCGATCGTCGCCGGTCGACTTCAGGGACCGGAGGCCGATCAGCTGCGCAAGACGCTCGAAGACGCCCTGGCCGACGGCCGCGCGCCCGCCGTTTGCCATCTCCTCCTGGGAACGATGCTCGGTAAATCCGGCCGGATTGAAGACGCTGTTCAACATCTGCGGGCCGCACAGCAGGTGTTTCCCGAGAATCCTGTCGTCCTCAACAACCTCGCGTGCTTTCTGATGGAGCTTAATCCACCGCGTCTGGATGAGGCTCTGCAAGTGGCCCAGCTCGCCGTGACGAAAGCGCCGCACGTGCCGGACATCCGCGAGACCCGGGGACAGATTCTGGCCAAGTTGGGACGGCCTGAAGAAGCGCTGCCCGATCTCGAGGCCGCGTTGAACATGCACAAGGTTCCCCGCGAACTCCACGAAACCCTGGCCGTGGTGTACGGGCAACTGGGCGACGCGGGGATGTCCGCCCGCCACCGTCAGCGGGCCGCGGAAATGGCGAAGTAGTTTCCCGTCGAAGCCCGGCCTTGCTGCAACAGGCTGCGGGCCTCAATCAGCGGTCTTCCGGCGCGGTGAACTGAAAGCGGGGACACTGGCGGAAGAACGTCAGCGGATTCTCGTAGACGATCTTCCGGATCTTCGCTTCGACGTGTCCGCGGCGGCGCATCTCCTGGATAAAATCCGGCACGGCGCAGGGATTGGACGGACCCCAGTCACCGGCCGAATTGACCATGATGTTTTCATCGCCATATCGCTCGATGATGTCCGCGGCTCGGGCCGGTGTGCATTTTGTTGTGGGATAAAGCGTCATCGCGCACCAGAACCCGCCGTCTCGGGCGACTTTGACGGTGTGTTCCTCGACATGGTCGATGAGAACGCGATGCGGCACGATGTCGCTGCGTTCCTGAAGCATATCCACAATCATCCGTGTCCCCTTGTATTTGTCCGTCAGGTGGGGCGTGTGGATCAGGACCAGTTCATTGGTCTTGGCCGCGAGTTCGAGATGCTCGCGAAAGATGGTCGCTTCATTCCGAGTATTTTTGTTGAGGCCGATTTCCCCGATGCCCAGAACGCCGGGCTTATCGAGAAACTCCGGGATCATGGCGATGACGTCCCGGGACAACGCAACGTTCTCGGCTTCCTTGGCGTTGATGCACAGCCAGGTGTAGTGTTGCACGCCGCTCCACCCGGCGCGGGTCGGTTCGAACTCGGTCAGCTGACGAAAATAATCACGAAAGCCGTCGACCGACCCGCGATCGAAACCGGCCCAGAACGCGGGCTCGCTGACGGCGACGCAGCCCATGCGGGCCATGCGTTCGTAGTCGTCAGTCACACGAGACACCATGTGGACGTGAGGATCAATAAAGTACATAAGCCGTCAGTTGCTTCGTTGATCAGGGGTTTCGTTGACGAGCCGACGTTTCCGTGAAGTGGAATTGGTGAGCTTAGCTCCCGTCATTCTACATGTTTCTCATTCTCCAGCGCAGACAATCGCCGTTTCCACCGCCGCGGCGACCCGACGTATGATACGAGCCGAAATCCATTGCGCCAGTGCCAGAGGGTGCTCGATTCATTCCCGAGGAGGAACGTACTCGCCAGTTCGCGGTACCCCATGTCGAACAGTGCGTTGACGGCGTGATCGAGCATCGCCGAAGCGACGCCGTTCCGGGTGATCCAGGGATCGACGAAGATCCACGTCAAATGAGGCCTTCCCCATCGCTCCGCGGCGGCATCGGACGGCGGCGGCTCCGTCCACGTTGGATCGTCAAAACGTTCCAGATCTCCCTGCGGAAGCAACGTGGTCAACAGTCCTCCCATCACGCAGGCATCATGGCCCGGCAACCTGCCCCAGGCAGCGAAGCATGCATCCGCGAGAACCGGTCCACTTCCCTGAGTCTCCGTTCGTTCCAGCGCCTCTCGAACCGCCCGGCCCGCCGCCGATTCATCGGCCTGCCCCAGCGGAGTCGACTCGCGAAACGCACGTTCGAATATCGGCTTGAATGCGGGCCAGTCGGCCTCGCGCATCGGACGGATCGTCACCTGCGTCAATTGCGTAACGATCTCCTGTTCCGCCGTTCGAGGTGCGAGATCGAGAAGACAGTGATACTGCCGCGGCTCCGGCGTCAGGTACGCCTGTCCCTGAAGGTAGTCGTAGCGATAACCGGCGTGCCGCGGCAGACGGTGGAAGATGTCCCAGGAGATCGGGAACTCGACAGCGGGGAACGCCTCATCAATCGTCACTTGTTCCAACCCGGCTCATAATCGTCGCTGAAGAGCATCTGGACCCGCTCCGCGCGATTGACGCCGGAGGTCGTGAGGATATCCAAGCCTTGCCGCAACTGGTCGAGTCGTGGATCGCCTTCCACGTCGGCCGATCCGTCGGATCGTTCGATCCGGTCCAGGGCCGCCGCGAGATTGAGGATCTCGCAGCGGAGTTCAAGAAAATGCCGCTCCAGCAGGGCAGCCGCATTCATCGTGGTCATCGGGAAGTGGACTCCTCTCGATTTGAACTCATGCAGAATGTTCCGCCGCCGCAAACACGTCCCGGACGGCGACACGGAAGCCCTCCAGAATGAGCGATGTGGCCATGCTGTCTGCGGCGAACTCTCCGTGGACTGAGTACTCGTCACTCGTCAGTGTCAGGACGGTGATGGTCGTCTCTGTGGGATCGACGATCCAATACTCACGGATTCCGGCATGGGCGTATTCGACTCGCCCGGTGATAAGATCACGTTCGCGATTGGTCGGCCCACTACTGACGACCTCCATCACCAGGTCGGCACCGTCGGGATAATCTCCCGTCGCTGCGACACGCTCGTCGTTCAGAAAAATGACATCCGGTTCGCGATATTTTCCCGCTCTGAACCGGACGGGCAACGGTGCAAACAGCACGCGCCCCCCGCCATGATCTCGCAGGTAGGCCTTCAAGCATTCCACTAGGAAATCAACGATTAACTGGTGCGCGAGCGTCGGCATCGGCAGCACCTCCAGACAGCCGTCTTCAAACTCGATCATCCAGTTCGTGCCGAGTGACAAGTACTCGGACTCCTCCCATGTCCCCTGGGTCGGAAACAGGTACGCGACTTCCCACGTTGGCGTGCCACGGCGGGAGAGGCCCGGTTCCGGATTCAACAAGGCAATATCATCTGGCAGCATCAGCAAGGCGTCCGCTGGTTTCAAGAGGGCGGCTTTCTTCGTCCATTCTATTCAGACACGATGTTGTCTGGCGATTCCAAGCGGTCGTTGCGGCGCCATCAGCCCTTCGTCAACCCGTTGTCGTTTCAACAAACCAGAAAGGGGCGGCTCACGAGGAGAGTATGTTTGAAGTCGGGTGGCAATTCGACGCGTCAGCGCGGGTGAAGTGGGGAGTCATTGCATTTTGGCGACCTGGCTGACCCATGGGGTTGCGTGGTTTATGCGGCATCAGCGATTTCAAGTGAAGGCTCAATCAGGCGATTTCGCTCGAACGCATCGGAAGCCGACGGCGTCGTCAGTGGCTCCCGAGGCAATCGATTGCCGCGCGGCCGAACGAAGTCGGGGATGTGGATCCTTCCACGATCCGCCGCGAATGACCTTCGCCTCCGTCTGCTTTTTCTGCACGATCCATGCGGTCCCGTCGCTCGGTGCGTCCTGATAGGAATCATGCCAGTCGTCGGCGGTGAATTCCCAGAGATAGCCGTGCATATCGTAAAGGCCCCAGGGATTGGGACGCAGCGCGCCGACGGGCGGGTCGTTCCCGGCCGCATTTCCTGTGTGCCAGGCATAGGGGTCGAGCAGACTGGCTTTGTTCCCCTGATCGTCGGCTGCAGTGGCTTGATCACCAAAACTGAAGGCTGTGGCCGTCCCCGCGCGGCAGCAGTATTCCCATTCCGCCTCGGTGGGGAGACGAATGACCTCATCCGCCGCAATGAGTCCGGCTTCTCGCAGCAACACGGTCGCGCGGCGGCAAAACGCACTCGCATCATGCCAACTCATCATCTCGACCGAATTCCGTGGACCTTTCCAGCGACTGGGATTCTTCTCCATCACCAGTTCGTACAGGTTCTGTGGAACCTCATAACTGGCCATTGCGAAACGATGTGCGAATGTCACGCGATG
>JAHBXU010000344.1 GCA_019636315.1 Planctomycetaceae bacterium
AAGGTGTACGTTGCCGTGGGTGAAGATCCGGAGCACGGTGAAGGGAACGGCCATCTGTGGTGCATCGATCCGCTTCGCAGCACGAGCGGCGCCGACGTGAGCCCCACGTTGGCCCTTGATCCCTCCGGGAATCCGCTCACTCAGCGTCGTGTCCAAGCCGTGAATGAGAAGGCTGGCGAAACCGCAGTCGAAAATCCCAACTCGGCCGTCATCTGGCACTACACCGGCGAAGACATTGACGGCAACGGGAAAATCGACTGGGAAGAGGAAATGCACCGTTCCTGCGGGACGGTGGCGATTAAGGACGACATCCTTTACATCTGCGACTTCAGCGGACTGGTGCACTGCCTCGATGCTCAAACCGGCAAGCCGCACTGGACCTACGACATGTTCGCCCAGTCCTGGGGTTCGCCGTTGATTGTCGACGGCAAAGTGTTTGTCGGGGATGAGGATGGCGACGTGGCGATCTTCGAACATTCGACCGAGGCGAATGAGCCGATTCGTGAAATCAGCATGCGGAACTCCGTGTATTCGACCCCCGTTGTCGCCAACGGCGTCCTTTATATCGCTAATAAGTCCACACTGTTCGCGATCAAGGAAGGTGCGAAAAGCGACCCGGCTGAATAGACCGATCGGCTGATCGCCCTTCGGCAGTTCAGGGGGAACGTAGCGTTTGTCACTACTCGACTTATCAAACATCAGCGAGGAGTTCTCGGAAGAGTCCTCGCTGATGTTTTGCGCGGCTGATTCAGGCTCGCTCGGCTCACTCCAAGTGAACTGTCCGCGTGTTTCCGGGGCGTACTAATTCATCATTGCATCCGTCGAGTGGTGTGCGGCTCGTCGACGCACCTCGCGTTCAAACCGTGCCGCATCGCGGCTTCTCTCGGTCGCACCCATCTCGTGAAATCGCCGGGACGCATCGCGGAAGCACCGCGCGGCGTTTGCCAGTCGATCCATTGCCTGCAGGAGATGTCCCAGATTCAGCAGGTCGTGCGCTTTCAGCACGGACGGTTTTGAGCCCGTCGACCGGCACGAGCATGCAATCAGGAGGCCCGCCGCGGCTTCCACCGATCCCAGCCGCGAGTAGACGACGGTGCGATGGTGTTCGATCAGCTGGCGATCTTCACCGTGGGCCATCCTGCAAACGGCATGCGCTGCGTTCAGAAGCCTGTGTGCGGTCCCGTGGTCTCCTGCGTCGGAGAATTCGGCGGCTGTCGCGCAAAGCCGCACGGATAGCCGGTCTCCTATGGGCTGTCGGGAGCCGTCCTCCATTTCGGCGGCCAGCGCCAGTTGATGAAATTGCGTTGCGAGCGGCCTGTTGCCCAGACGGCGATAGAGGCTGCACAAGTTGGCGCAACAGACGGCCCGCATCGAAGGATTTCCCAGACGTCGCGCCTGATCGAGCGCTTGCTCCAGCTGCGAGATGGCCTCTTCCGAGTGATCCCGATCGTCCAGAAAGATCGCGAACGCAATCAGCGAGGCGGGAGTGGGATCGACGGCGACGGCCCTCAGAAAAAGGGCGCGGGCCCGATTACTCTCGCCGCGAATGGCCCGCAGTTCCGCCAGATGCGTCCAGCGCTGCGCGCGATGCCGCGCTCGCGGGGCGGAGGAAATCCCATCTTCACGACTCACAGTCCTGCATCCGTATCTGAGGGACCACAGGTTGTGAGAGCGCGGCGGCAAGCAAACTTACTGCCAGGAACCGCTTGTGTAACGGTTCCAGCGACCTGACTCGTCCACACTACAGGAACTTTGAGCCGAGTCAACGCGGCTCCGGAGCATTTCCCGCGATCAGACAGGTCGCCCGCATGTGGATCGAACCAACTCACCGCAGAATGCTGCCGGCCCGTCCCCCGGTGCGGCACTATGCGTCGTCCCTTACGGGAGCGTCGAACCACGAATCGCGGTCGTCATCGACGATGTCCGCGGCACTCAGGATGACGCTCGATTCCGGACGATCTGACCCGCGGCGGCGAACCGATTCCTCGACGGCGAAACTGCCGTCCTGTTCGGGAATGACGACCGGGAGATCCTGACTGACCTCCCGTGGGGATTTGACGATCTGCGGCACCTCGGGCGTCTTCCGGGGGACGTTTGGCTTGCCTTTTGCCGGCGCCTCCGCGAGCCGAAAGACCACGTCGCCTACGGTGAACGTGTCCCCCAGACGCAGCGGCGCTTCACGCCGCACCGTCTTGTCGTTGACGCGAATGCCGTTCATGCTGCCCAGGTCGCGAACGACGAGCTTTCCATCCACCTGGGCCACACAACAGTGCTTGCGAGACACCTTGCGACTGCTGGTGATCACCACGTCGCATTCCGGATGCCGTCCGAAGAAGATGATTGCCTTGTCAATCAAGACCGGCTGCCGATCGGCTGCCTCCGGAATCAGTTGCCAAGCCATCGTTCCGCTCCGAATCAGGGTGCCACGCTGTCGACGCAAGGAGCAAACTGCGCCGGATGCGTCGGACACATCATACCGCCTCGCCAAGTTCGATCAGAGAGGGAAATCGGGCCACCGGCGGTAATTTCCAGCGAGCCACCTTTGATCCGCGCGGCAGGCATCACAATCCCGAACTGGGGCTTCTGACGTTTCTGGAGCGGGGACGCTCGGATGCCGGGGCTGCAGTGTCCGCGTCCTTCTCGGCACGCTCGCCGTCCAGTGTCCGCACCGAAACCGTGTTGCCGTCTCGCGCGACCCGAAGAATGCAGCGAAATCCGACGTCCGGCGGCGGTGCGCTCATGCCGGCGCTCGACCGGTTCCACAGTTCCCAATCGGGACCACCGCCCTTGATGACCCGATGATTCGCCAAAGCCGGGCGTTTGGGGCCGGTGGGATTGCGAACGGCCGTTCCCCCGCGGGTGCGAGAGGCATCAGTCTGCTCGACGCCGTAGAAATCCCGTGTCCATTCCCGGGCGTTCCCCGCCATATCCAGAAGACCAAATGGACTGCGGTCAGTTGGAAACATGCCGACGGGGTCAATCTGCCCCACGTCGCGTTGCACATGCCAGACAGCGCGTCCAGGACCCCACGGGCGATCAAAGCTTTTCGGCCCGCGAGCCGCGAGTTCCCATTCCGCCTCTGTCGGAAGCGACTTCTTGGCCCATTGAGCGTAACGGACGGCTTCACCCCATTCGATGCCGAGCGCGGGCAGGTCGGGTGAGGCGTCGGCGTTTATTGGCAGCGGCGCTAAGCGCCGTTCCTCACGGACCGCGGCCCGATATCGCTCGTAGCGATCCAACGTGACCTCCGTCACGTCCATGTAGAATGGGTCCAGTTCGACCGGTTGAGCGGGGAGGACCTGTTCGCCCCCACCTTCCCGGCCGAAGACGAAGACACCTCCCGGCACAAACGCCATTTCGGCGCCGTCGATCTGACTGCGAATTCGCCGCGGCCACCCGTCGCTCGTTGCTCCAGCTTCTGCGACGACCGAAAAGTTCTCAGGCAAACGGGTCGATGTCGTACGTCCACTGCTTCCGGTCGCGCCGGCGGGAGTGACCATCAAAAAGGACGTCGCATTGCTCCCCTGAGCCGGACGGACAGCAACGAACCAGTCGGCTTCACGCGTCCCATCACCGTCGGTGATGATCGTAAAATTGCCGCGATCGGCGGGGAGCTTCAGGAAGATGTCGCCGGGTGCGGCGCCTGGTGGAAGTGAATTCTTCACCACCGGCGGCGTCGCAGGTTCAATTTTTTTCTGCGGCACAAGAGGAGGCGCGGCCTGAGGGGCCGGTTGTTGGACCATCTTCGGCGGAGGGGGCGCGCTGGGCTGCGCGTTGGGGGCTGGTCGACTTGCGGGATCTTCTCCGGCACACCCTGCCAGCAGTAAAAGAACATGCCACATGCGGCGGGTGTTGATGGTCATTTTCATTATGTCTCTCCCCCAAGTCCGCATGCCGGCCGCTACCGCCTCGAAGAACTGGATCTGCCGCAGAGTTCACTCTGGTGCGGACGACACCGCCTCCAGCAGAAGTCTGTCGAAATCGGCGATCTTCTTCACGGACTGCGCGATTGCCGGGTCCCCATACACGCGGACTCGCTTGGCGTAATCATCAAACTGAGTTCGGGCGAGCGCATCAACCACGGGCGAAACCTCCTGTAATCGGCGGTATTCGTCTCGCTGAGGATAATACACGTCGATCTCAAACTCGACCTCGCGGTGAGGAGGAGGAGCGTCGATCAACAACGACGTCGGAGCCAGCGTGCATCCGAGACGTTGTCCAACCAGTGTCGCAAGCGATGCACTCCAACACACAAGGTCCATGTAGGGGCGTCCGGAAATTTGTTCGTAGATCTGAGGCTCGCGATCGTAGCCGTATTCGGCGACCCGTTTGTAGAGCGCGCGGCGAGGGCCGAACACGCCCTCAATCAAACCCGCCGAGGACGTCCCCCGAGCCATTTGTCGAAGCTCTGAAATCAACTCCGATTCCGTCTGAGCAAACAGACGATCCAGATGCAGCCGCTCTGACAACTCGTAGAATCCACGTGCGAACATGCTGGTCGCCGATCGGACCGCATGATGCCAGTACACTTCGCTGAACATCACATAGCGTGCAAACACCATCAGCTCGGCGGCCGTCTTTCCCTTGTACGATATGGCCAGGCCGTCGCCGGACGCATTGAGCAGCAGCGACTGGATCAGCCGATGCCGGTCGAAGTGGCGGCCGTAGGGAACGCCGCAATGCAGACTGTCGCGGTCGAGGTAGTCCATCTTGTCGATGTCGATCGGGCCGGACAGGATGGACCGCAGAAGTCTCAGCCGCGGCGTATCTGTGCGCGGGCTTAACACATCGAGCAACTCGGCGGAATCGATCCCCCATTCGTCGCGCAGCACCTGGGGCAGTTCGCTGTCCGGACCCAGGAAACGTGCGGCGTGCCGCTCGTGTCTTGATATCCCGAGGAGTTCCAGATCCTCAATGGGATGGCAAAACGGCCAATGCCCCAGATCGTGCAGCAGTGCGGCTGCGAGCAGCAGTTCCGCCGAACGGGAGTCGACGATCGCACAGAACCGCCGGTCCTTGCGCAGCTGGTGGAGATAGCAGAGCGCGTTGTGATACACGCCCAGCGCGTGCTCGAAACGTGTGTGCCGGGCGCCCGGATAGACGCGGGAAACCAATCCCAACTGACTGATCTGCCCGAGCCGCTGAAACTCGACCGTATCGACGAGTGCACGCACGCGGCGTGTGAATGGGACGTTAATCTCCATCGGAACGCGGATCAGTGCGCCGCCGATATCGAGATCCGCCAATTCGGGGATATCGCTGTAGGGATCACTCATGCGATGGCATTGTATCCAGTGGGCGCGTCCCCTGCAGCAGCACACCTCATCACGCGATAACTCAGGGGACATTCATGGGATGGTCACGGCGCGGTTGTCCATGGAAATTTC
>JAHBXU010000345.1 GCA_019636315.1 Planctomycetaceae bacterium
CGTTGCCGCGATCGAGATGGGGAGATGCCATCCCGAGGCATTGGTCAACGGAGGGAGGAAATGCTCCCATTCGAGGACGAAGTGCATCGCCCAGATGCCGGTTCCTGCCAGCATGCTGACAATCGCAGCGTACGGTCGGGTCGGTTCGGTATAAATGCCCAGCATGAGTGGGACGAACAGACCGACGAGCGTCAGCAGGTAGGCTTCTTCGAGCATGGCGTATGCGCTTTCTCCGCTGTACGCGACGATCAGGCTGCATGCGGCCACGAACAGCACGGCAATGCGATTATCGCGCAGCGAGTCGGCGTCGCTACTGCGCCTGCGAAATCGTGGAGTGATGTTCTGCGCGATCACGGCTGCCGGAGACAGGATGGCGCTGTCAATCGTCGACAGGATGGCCGACAGCAACACGACGACAAAAACGACTGCCAGCGCGGGGGTAAGAAACGCATGCGCCAGCGCGGGCAGGATGGCGGTCTTCAGATCCGCGGGAAACAGCAGCCCGCCGCCGAGCGAGAGGACCAGCGGAATCAATCCGAATCCCAGATAGACAACACCGGCGACCAGACAGGCCCGCCGCGCCGTACGGTCGGAATCGGATGCGAAGACACGTTGCAGCAGGTCCTGGCCGGGCACATTTCCCAGCGATCCGGTGATGAACAATCCGAGCCACCCCAGGAACGCCGCCGCCGTTTCCGTCGGGATCAGCGTCAGCTTTTCCGGCGGCGTCTCATTTCGGATGCGGATCAGCCCGGCCCAGGGATCGCCGCTCCCCAACTCGGCCAGCGTCACGCTTCCCAGCACAACGAGCCCCACGAGGACCAGAATGATCTGCACGGCGTCGGTCAACGTCACCGACCACATCCCTCCCATCAGTGTATAACCGGTTCCCACAACCGCGACGAGCGCCAGTCCAACGGAGAGCGGGAGATCAAAAAACAACTGGAGCATGCCGGAGAGCGCCACAAACTGTGCGGCAATCCAGCCAAAATAGCTGGGCACAAGGATCAGCGAGGCGAGGAGTTCTGCGTGCGAACCGTAACGCCGGCGGAACAGATCGGGAACGGTCAAAAGTTGCATGCGCCACATCGGACCGGCGACAAACAGTCCGGCGAAGAGCAGACACACGCCCGCGCCAAAGGGGTCCAATGCGGCTGCCTGAAGTCCCTCGAGACGCACTTCGTCCGCCGCCGCCAGCAACGTCCCAGCGCCAAACCACGTGGCGAGCAACGTCATCCACGCCAGCGACAACGGCAAGCGACGCCCTGCGACCAGAAAGTCTTCGGAGTTCTGAATCTTCCGCTGGGCGATATACCCGATGGCATACATCCCGAGGATGTAGACGATGATCGTGCCGCCCAGCAACCACCTCAGCGAAGATCCAATTTCCATCATGAGCCACCTTTCCGATGCCGAACCCCCGCCCCCCCGTCCCGATGACGGGCGCGAGGGAGATTATTGCATGGATGAGGGGGAAATGCCCCTTCGACGCCTCACCAGAATTGTCTCTGCGATGCCGACGTCGATTTGTCCCTGGAGCCGACTCAGGAGCATCGGGTTCGCGCGAAATTCACCGGCCGCGTGTCGTGAAATTCGACTGCACTTTTCGCTGCGGACGAGAATGCGTAATCTGACGACGAAGAGGTCACTGCGAATCGCGCCCGGCGCTGAAGGAGGATCACATCATGTCGCGGTTTGCCGTCATTCTGCCCGCTGCCGGGAAAAGCACGCGGTTTGGAGATGCACGTCGTAAGAAGCCGTTTGCGGACCTCAAAGGTCGGCCGGTGTGGGTGAGGACGGCCGAAGCGTTCGTCAACCGTGAGGATGTGGTCCAAACGCTCGTGTGCATCGCGGCTGAGGACATGGAGTGGTTCAAGGAGAAGTTCGCTCCGAATCTGGCGTTCATGAATGTGGAGATCATGGCCGGCGGTCCCTCGCGAGCCGACACGGTCGAGCGGGCGCTGGCTCGCGTTAAGCAGGACGCGGACTTCGTCGCGGTTCACGATGCCGCGCGTCCGTTGATCGTCAAACGCTGGATCGACGCTGTGTTCGCCGCGGCCGAGCAGCACGGCGCGGCCATTCCGGCCATTCCTCTGTCAAGTACCGTCAAGCGTGTCGATCGGCAACAGATTGTGGAGACGGTCGATCGCAGCAGTCTGTGGGCCGCCCAGACCCCGCAGGTGTTTGCGCGGCAAGTCCTGCTCGACGCCTACGCGAAGCGCGACGGATTCGAAGCGACCGACGAGGCGCAACTCGTCGAACGCATCGGCCAATCGATCTCCGTCGTCGAAGGGTGGCCCATGAATCTCAAGATTACGACGCAGGACGACTTCCGCATGGCGGAGGCATTGCTGAGCGTGCTGCCTCAGGAAAAGTCGCTGGGCGCACTGCATCCCTTTTCCGACGAGCGATTTCTCTGAGCTGTTCTTACGCGCCCAACGACACGTCTCTTGTGGTGAATTCGTTGATCGCCGTGGTGACGCAGGCCTGGGGGGCATACCGCCTTACATGCGTTCGCCGGGCAATTGGCTGGCCTGCATCACCCAGTCGGCGAACTGTGCCTCGTCGAGTACGTCGTCCTCATGAATATCGAGGTAACGTACGTCCTTCTGCTTGGACGTGCCGGGTGGCAATGGGCGCAGCAACGAACCGCGGAAGAACGCCACTTTGACGTACTTCGTAAAGCAGTGAAAGCTGAGGAACCATCCCTGATCATCGACACCATAAAGGGGGGAGTTCCATTTGACGGCCTTGTGCACGTCGGGAATGGCCGCCACGATGAGCGTGTCGAGACGCTTCCCGACATCACGTTTCCAGCCGGGCATCGCGGCGATGTAGGCCTGCACCGGAGCGTCACCGTACGCCTTTGCAATTTGCGGGTTGCCGCCCGAAAGCAGGACGACCTCCGTTGCGTCGCCGCCATGCTCCGCTTTCCCCTTCTTCCGACCGGACGTTGCCTTGGCGGTGGACTTCCCTGCAGCGTGCTTCTTCGCGACCTTCTTCACCCTGGTCGGTGGTTTATTTGCTCCCCTGGGACGACCCACCTCCTTGGCCGTCGCTTTTGGCATCTTGTCGGACATCACGTGTTCCTTTATCTGGAATGCCAGCTCAGGTCATCTGGCCCATTCGTCCCTCAGAGACTGATGTTACTATAACTCGTCCCAAATTGGTGGATGAGCGACGCGAGTCTGATCTCAAGTCACCGCCGCCATTGCGATGCGAAGCGTATGAGTGCCGTTGTGAGCGGCGCGGAGTGGATCAGTTCCCCACCACGGCACATTCCCTACATACGTTCGAGAGCTGGCCCTGACGCTTTCTGGTAACTTCCCGTCAATTCAAAGCGATTTCCCAGATGTTCCCGCAGAACTCGAGTCGTCCATTGATCGTCGCTGTCGCATTTTGCCTTTTTCACGCCGCCGTTCCGACTGACGTTCCTGCTCACGACATGAATCCGGACGAGCAACGAGCGGCGGACTTCTATGTTGCGGTCAATGGATCCGATCAATGGTCAGGACGACGGGACCGCCCCAACCCGACCAATACGGATGGTCCGTTCGCGACGCTGTCCCGCGCACGAGACGCGGTCCGGGCGATGAAGCAGCAGGAGAATCAGAAGGAAATTCGAGTGCGAATCCGCGGGGGTGTCTATCGGCTTGAGGAGACGGTTGTGTTCTCACGAGACGATTCGGCGACTGCCGGCGGCACGATCACCTACGCTGCCTACGGCGATGAAACGCCGATCTTCACGTCGACAGTTCCCATTGTCGGCTGGAGGAAGCCCGCGCATCCGTCGCCGCTGCTTCCCGAGGCGTCCCGTGATTCGGTATGGACCGCCGACGTGCCCGCAGCATTGTGGAACGTGCTGACGCTGTACGACGGGAATCAACGACTGCGACGCGCGTGGTCGCAGCCATTTACGCCGGTTGCCTTCGTCGACCCGACAGCTCCGACAGATGAAATTGCTTTTCCGTCGGGGACGATGCGGAACTGGCCGGACCTCAAAAACGGGGAACTGCGGGTGATTCCCTCCTGTGATTATGAAATGTGCCTGTTACCGCTCGCAGAGGTGGATGAACAGGCCGGCCTTGCGAGAACAGCGGTTCCCGCGTCACGGACCATGGGGCGTGTGAAGTTTCTGGAGGAGACGGCCTGGGTGGAGAACGTGCTGGAAGTGCTCGATGAGCCGGGAGAATGGGTTTTCGATGCGGTCCATCGGACGTTGTATCTTTGGCCAACGCAGGGAGCACCGTCGGATGCGATCAGCGCCCCGCGGCTCACCGAGTTGTTACGCATTGAAGGCGAGATTGACTACGACGGTCCGACGGACAAGCCCGTAACGGGTCTCGTGTTCCAGGGCCTGACATTGACCGGTGGCGAACGGTTGCCCTGGCATGGCGCCACACAGGGAGAACTCCAGCATAAGTGGGAACACTTTGATCGGCCGAGCGCTCTGCTGCGATTACGGGGCGCGCAGTCCTGCACCATCCGGGCCTGTCGGTTTGTGGAGACGAGCGGAGCGGGTGTGCGGCTCGATCTGACCTGCTCGGACAACCGCATCGTCGACAATGAGATTGCGCACACGGGCGGCGTCGGCATTCTGCTGGCTGGCTATGGTCCGGGCGCCAAGGATGTCAACAATCGCAACGAGGTGTCGAACAACTGGGTGCATCACGTTGGGGAGATCTCCTGGGCATCCCCGGCCATCATGGTGTGGCAGAGCGGTGAAAACCGGGTGACGCACAACCTGATCCACAACACGCCGTATTCAGGCATCACGATCAGCGGACGAACAGGTTGGACGAGCGACACGGACGATACGTTTCGCGCACGGGAAGTCGAACTGCCGGAATACAACACGCTGCCAAGCGCGGCCGGCGGTTCGAATCGGATTCACCGGGAATGGTGGGAGGCTCGGGAAAAATACATGCATGGCCGGAGGAACTTCGTCGCCTGGAACGAGATCCATCACGTGATGGAAACCCTGGGTGATGGAAACGCCATCTATATTTCGGGAACCGGCAAAGAGAATCACATCTATCAGAACTATATCCATGATCTTGACGGGGACGGGACTGCGTCGGGCATCCGCTGCGACAACGACCAGTACGAAACCATCATCGACGGCAACGTGTTGTACAAGATCCGCAGCGCCCAGACCGGAATCTCAACAACAGAAACCAACCACATCGTGAACAATATCATCGTGGACGTGATCCCGAGCCGCAGGCCGATCACGAAGCCCAACATCGTCCACGGGTATATCTGCATTCCGAATCCCACGTGGCCCATCGAAGGCGCCCGAATATCGCACAACATCGTCTGGTCGCCGCGGGCGGACTACTGGCCAATCGTCGAGCATAAAAGCTTCTCCACGGGAGCGGGGGA
>JAHBXU010000346.1 GCA_019636315.1 Planctomycetaceae bacterium
AGGTCGATCGGGTGATGAGGCCGGTCGACACGGGCGCGGCACAGGTCGCTGACGCTGCGACGGACAGAATCCTCTCGCACTCTCTCGAACCGCCGCGGACATTGACCACCGCCGGAACTCTGGAGCCGATCTATTGGGATACGACAATCGATGAAGTGATGTCGATCGCCGTCCAGAACGCGGAAGTGCTTCGCGACCTGGGAGCGACGCTGCTGCGCGCGCCGGAGACGGTCTCGACGCGATACCAGTTGCCCATCCGGCAGTTCGATCCGCAGCACGGGATCGAAGCTGCGCTCAGCGCGTTCGACGCCCAGTTGGACAGCTCCGTGACGTTTCAGGACAACAACCGGGTGTTCAACAACCGCTTCTTCGGTGGTGGAACAAACAGCTTCGTCCAGGATCGGCACGACTACGTCGCGCAGCTCAGCAAGCTGACCGCCACGGGGGGACAACTGGCCTTGCGAAGCCTGACCGACTACGACAGCAACAACGCACCCGGAAACCTGTTCCGGAGCGCGTGGCAGCAGCAATTTGAAGGAGAAGTGCGTCAACCGCTGTTCCAGGGCGGCGGCGTCACATACAACCGCATTGCCGGGCCGGCGGGTCGGCCTGGCGTCGCCAACGGCGTCTTGATTGCCAAGGTTACAAGCGACATCAACGAAGCCGAGTTTGAACGCTCGTGGCGTAACTACATCAGCGAGGTGGCGAACGCCTATTGGGATCTGTACTTCGCATATCGCGATCTGGATTCCAAGCAACAAGGGCTGGTTCGCAGTCGCGAAACCTGGAGAAACTACGAAGCACAAACCAAGTCGGAGCGCGGGTCCAGCGCCAATGAAGCCCTGGCCCGGGAGCAATTCTTTCGCTTCCAGGCGGAGTTGAACGATGCGATTGCCGGCAAGGTCAATCAACGCACACAGGTCTACAACGGAGCCACCGGCGGCGCGTTCCGCGGGCTCAACGGCGTGCAGTTCGCCGAACGGCGATTGCGACTGTTGATCGGCCTTCCGCCGACGGACGATCGCATGCTTCGTCCCCTGGATGAACCTGAAGTCGCACCAATCAAGTTCGATTGGACGTCCGTCGCCGAAGAATCACTACGCCGTCGCCAGGAACTGCGGATGCAACGCCTGCTCGTCAAGCAGCGTGAACTGGAGCTGATCGCCGCACGCAACTACCTCGCACCAAGGCTGGATGCCATCGCCCGCTATCGTGTCCGCGGTCTGGGACACAATCTGGCCGGAAACGAGAGCGATGCCGGTTTGCGAAGCGCCTACAATGAGGTCGGCACCTTCGAACACCAGGAATGGGAATTGGGGTTGGAGTTCTCCGTGCCAATCGGTTTCCGCCGCGCTCATGCCGCCGTGAAGCAGGCCGAGTTTCTTGTCGCTCGTGAGCGTGCAGTGCTCGTCGAGCAGGAACGGCAGATCATCCACGACCTGGCATCGACCGTGGCCGAGGTCGACCGAGCCTACATTCAGGTGCAATCAAACCTGAACCGCTACATCGCCGCACAGGATGCGTTGAGCGCCCTGGAAGCGAATCGGGAGGCCGGCTTAACCGTCAGCGTGGAGCAACTGCTGGACATTGAGCGGCGACTCACCGAAGCACAAACACAGTACTATGTCTCTCGCGTGGAGTATGCGATTGCCTTGAAGAACGTCCACTTCGAGAAGGGATCGCTGCTCGAATACAACAATCTGGCCATTCTGGACCAGACGTCGACGATTCCCGCCGAAGTGCGGGTGATGCAGCCGACGGAGTCGCTGATGCCACAACCGGATGTCAGCGCTCCTCCGCTGCTTCCGAGTGATCAAGGAACACCGCTGCCGAACTCAGCGCCCGCGCCCGGCAATGACCAGATCGACGCCTTGTTCCCGGACGATCTGCAAGCCTTTGACGACGTCAAGTCGCAACCTGCACCGACGAGCGTTGAGGAAATCCGTGTAACCGCGCAGGCGGACGCCCTGGAGAGTCGCCAGCGGACGTCCACTGGCTGGAAGCAGGTTCCCTGACGACGTGCCGCCGATGACGTCGGGCCGCTCAGTTTTCAAACCGCGTTCTCGGATAAATGAATCTGCGGATCGGGCAAGCGGCAATGCCGGTGTGAGAGGGATCGCTCACTCCTCGTTGCCGGCTTCGAGCACGCTGAGGAACGCTTTCTGCGGGATCTCGACCTGACCGAACTGTTTCATCCGCTTCTTGCCCTCCTTTTGCTTCTGGAGGAGCTTCCGCTTGCGGGTGATGTCGCCGCCGTAACATTTGGCGGTCACGTTCTTGCGGAGAGCCGAGATTGTCTCGCGAGCGATGACGCGGCTGCCAATCGCCGCCTGCAGCGCGATCTCGAACTGGTGTTTGCTGATTTCCTTTTTGAGACGTTTGACCAGCTGGCGGCCGCGGCGTTCGGCGAAGTCCCGGAACACGATGGTGGCGAGGGCTTCGACTTTGACCCCTTTGACGAGGATGTCCATCTTCACGAGATCAGCCGGGCGGAAGCCGATGACTTCGTAGTCCATCGTACCGTAGCCGCGCGTGGCGGATTTCAGTTTGTCGTGCATGTCGTAGATGATCTCCGCGAGCGGCAGCTCATAAATGAGCTGCGCGCGGTCGGGGCCGAGGTATTCGGTCGACTTGTAAATGCCGCGGCGGTCCTCGCAGAGCTGCATGATCGGGCCGATGCAGTTGGTCGGCAGGATGAAGTTGACGCGTGCGATCGGCTCGCGAAACTCGTCGATATCGCCGGCGTCGGGGACGTCGACCGGGTTGTCGATGTGCAGGATCTCGTGTGTGTTCCGCTTGACCACTTCGTACGTAACGTTGGGGGCCGTCTGAATCAGGTCAACATCCGCTTCCTTCTCCAGCCGCTGTTGGATGATCTCCATGTGCAGCATGCCGAGAAAGCCACAGCGGAATCCGAAGCCCAGGGCGTCGCTGGTTTCCGGGGCGTACGAGAAACTGGCGTCATTGAGCGAAAGTCGCTCCAGTTCCTCGCGGAGCTTTTCGAAGTCGGTCGCGTCGATGGGATACATGCCGCAAAACACCATTTGCTGCGGCTGTTTGTAGCCGGGCAGGGCGGTATGCGCGGGAGCATGATTCAACGTGATCGTGTCGCCGACATGAATGTGGGCGACCTCTTTGACGCCCGTGATGACGTATCCCGTTTCGCCAAGTCCGAGGACGTCGCAGGGCTGCATGTTGGGGCGAAAGCGGCCGATTTCCAGCGTGTCGTGGACCGTTCCCGCCCGCATGAAACGAATTTTGTCGCCTTTGCGAAGCGTCCCCTCTTTGATTCGCACGTAGGTCACCACGCCGCGGAAGTTGTCGTACTTGCTGTCGAACACCAGGGCCTGCAGCGGCGCATTCGCGTCTCCTTGCGGCGGAGGGATGCGTGTGATGATGGCCTGGAAAACCTCATCGATGCCGACCCCCTTCTTGGCGGAGACCATGAGGGCTTCGGTCGCGTCGAGGCCGATGACCGTCTCAATTTCGTCGAGGACTTCATCAATGCGCGTGACGGGCAAGTCGATCTTGTTGATGACCGGGATGATCTCGAGGCCGGCTTCGATGGCCGCATAGGCATTGGCGACCGTCTGGGCCTGCACCCCCTGAAACGCATCGACGAGCAGGAGCGCCCCTTCACACGCAGCCAGTGAACGGGAGACTTCGTAGTGGAAGTCCACGTGGCCGGGCGTGTCGATGAGATTGAGTTCGAACTTGGGGGGCTTGCCTGGTTTCGCGGCGGCGTCCGGTTGATCCGCACCTTTCAAGAGTGCGGCTAAACGTGCCCAACGTTCGGCATCCGGTTGATAATCGATCGCCACGGCGCGGGCTTTGACGGTGATGCCCCGCTCGCGCTCGACGTCGAGATCGTCCAGCAACTGCTCTTTGAATTCGCGCTCGGTGATCGCCCCCGCCTTGAGCAGCAACTGGTCGGCCAGCGTGCTCTTGCCGTGGTCGATATGGGCGACGATCGAGAAATTGCGGATGAACTCGGGCTGCATAGTCGTATTTCGGGATCGATTCTTCAATGCGCAGTCTGGACGGACGGAGAGCCCGAACCGCCAACCGGGCCGGGGATTATAAGGATCGCGCCCGGCGCGCGGCAATGTGGGTCCGCCAGAGCGTCACCGATCACGGGATGCGGAGGCCACCGCGCAGGACGACCGAACTTGGATAGCGCGAAGTTCAGTGTTATAGGTGAACGCACACGCTGGAGTAGAGCCGAATCGGCCTCAGGATCCTCTTGGAGAGGCAACATGGGCGATTTCTCACCAGAGTCACTCCCCGCCGCCACGGAATCGCCGGTCGATTCGGTGGACCGGTCCCGTGATCGCAACTGGCCGAGGCCTCGAACGGAGCTAATCGCGTGGAGCCTGTCGGCCATACTCCTGGTGGTGAGCTTCTGGTTCGGTCGGCCGGACCATCCTCCACGGCCGCCAATCAGTCGCTGGCTGACCGAGCACCGATGCTGGGCCCACGGTTTACCGGACGGCGGAGCACGGGTCGTGATTCCCGACGAGATCGATCCCGACGCGGCAGTACGCGAATTGCGCTCGGTAGCAAATCTTCGAGAGATCCACTTCTACGCCGGCGCGGCCACGTTCGATCAACCGACTAGCGAGTTGATGGCCTATGAATGGAGCTACACGGACGTCAGGACCCGGATCGCAAAGTTTGAGGAGGCGTTTCCCGGCATCAAGATCACGATGGCGCCGAATGCGTTCTGAAAGCAGCAATCTCCTTGGTTGCATCCAATGTGGTGAGCGACGACGCTTTGAAGAGCCGCTACAAATCCAGTAACTCGTTCATCAATTGGGACGTGTCTTCCATCGAATCGCCGGTTTCGATCACCTGGAAGGGGCTCGACTGAATAAAAGCAGAGAGGAGGCTCTCATGCGGCCATGCCTGTTGCTGACGTTTCTGCTGGTTCCGTTGGCGGATATCCGCGGCGACGATGAGGCGATTCGGGCCGAGATCTTTGAGAACTGGCGCGCCCGTCAGACCGCCGTCGATACTCTGTATTGCCTGGTCGAGTCGAAGCGGCTGATCTCTAAGGGGCTGTATTCGGACCTCGACCTGGTGCCGAAAGAGCCGCCCATGCCGGCCGAAGATGAATGGATCGAGCAGACCTACCGGCTATGGGTGGACTTCGAGAAGTCGAAATGCCGGTTAGAGCACGAGGGACTTGTCTTTCAATCCGATAAGCGCGGACATTTTCCCTTTCATCGCGTGACGCTGTTCGATGGGGAAACCCCGCAAGAATATCGACCAGCGGCCTTAAACTCTGATCCAGGGGTTGCCCAGGTGGAGCTTCAAGAACGGACTGCCGACGGACAATTTCTCAAGTTGGTCTTTGAGCCCTTACTGCTGCCTG
>JAHBXU010000347.1 GCA_019636315.1 Planctomycetaceae bacterium
CGATGCCGGGCAGGTCGTCATCACGAGATCGCACAGCGCGGGGCACGCTCCGCACACATGCATAAGACCCCGGAATCCCAGCGTGAGCCCGGGCGGATGCGTGCCGATGTGCAGATAGTCCCTTTGTGCCAGCAGATCTTCGTAACCCGCGAGAAACTGGGCCGTCGAATTAACCTCGTACCGCGCCTGCCAGAAATAACCGGACGACCGCGGATAGAACAGCACGAACGGCGCTTTTCCCAAGTCGGCCGGCGGCGGGACTGACTGTTGCACCGTCCACAGCCATACGAACGCGGCCGCAACCAGGGCCGCAACCTGTCCGAGGGCAGCCCGGTGGCTGACGGCGTCGATCCGCTGCTGCCCCCACAGCACGAACGCCACATACGCCGTCCCGCCGATCAGTGCGACAAGGCCGCCGATGAACGTCTCCACGACCACCGGCAGCCGCGGCCAAATCCACTCGCCAGAGACGCCGAGCGGCACAGACGTGCCCCACAACAGCGTCCATGTCGCCGCAACCAGCCCCAGAAGTGCCACACGAATCATGCGAGCGAATGTCCGGAATGAGCGCCGCCTCTGCCGCAAACCAGACAAACCACGCCAATCGACCGACGGCCCCCCGCGGATCATCCACGGGAGGTGTTGTGATGGCCAACTCCCGTGAACGATTCCGAGATGTGAACTCCAACCGAACTAATCCACCGAGCGAACTTCGAGATTGGCGCTCAGTACCTGGCGAATGCGGGCCTGACTGTCGATCAGGTGGGCCCGGGTGTAATCGTCTGGCTTGAGGTCTGTCGATGTCAGCAGTTTTTCCGCTTTCTGGTCGAGTGCCTGCAGGTGCATGCGGGCCAGCGTGCGGGCGTCCTCCGGGGCCATGTTGCGAATGCGACGAAAGTCTGCATTGCCTTCGACGACCAGCCGCGCCAAATGGTTGATCGTCTCGCGCTGCAATCCGCGGCGATAACTGGAGATCAGCGGGTTGCGATCCGACGGTTCGGGATCGGTCTTCGGCGAATCCCATTCGGTGAAGACACCGTCGACAATTCGCCGCAGATGTTCGGCCAGTGTGTAGGCGTCGGCATCGCCAGCGACCTTGACTTCGTTGTCCTGCAGGCGACGGAGAGTCGTGGAGTCAAAGAGCTGCCTGAGAAGCGCGCCCTGCATCCGGGCGATCGTCTCGTGGATCGGATAGTCGAGACGTGACGGCTCGTTGATGCCCCAATGGCTCCAGCGCGTGGCGGCCAGATGATTCAACATTTGACCGTCGTACGAGGGGGATGCCAGCACCGTTTTGGACAGCAGGTCCATCGCATCTCGTTGTGCCTTGGCGTCGACGATTTGAAACGGTGGACGTGATTTCTCATCCCCTTTGTGGTCCCGGTTGACGATCACACCGCCCGGCAGGCGCGACGCAAACAGGGCCGTGCGCCAGTATTCACTCAACAACAAACCGAAGGCTTGGCGTGCCCGCTGATATCCCTCACCCTCGCTCACCGAACGGTCGACGACCTTGGGCAGCAAGTCGGCCGCGTGCGCCATCTGCTGCTGCGCGAAAACGACCGGATCGCTTCCCAGGTCGAACCGATTGGAATAAGGATCCGAGTCCAGATTCCGGGTATCCTCATCGGTCGCGAAGTCGAGACCCGGCTCACCGGAACGAGAGGCGATCTTTTTGAGTTCTTCGTCCTCGCTGCCGGAGATAGGCTTGTACCCGTATTCAATGGCCCAGCGGTCATAGGGGCCGATCGTCTGTGTGAAGTACAGTCCCTGCTCCTTGCCGGGAGGAGCGATCAGCGCCGGATTGTAATCCATCACGCTGGCGACAAGCGGCTCGTCCGGCTTGCGTTCCGGACTGGTGATCTCTTCCAGAGTTTTCCAGGCGCTGGCCTTGAAGTTGTGTCGCAGACCGAGCGTATGGCCCACTTCGTGCATCACAACTTCCTTGAGCCCCTGATGGATGAACTCTTCGGGCAGTTCCCCCTTCTTGGCTGCCTCGCTTCCGGCGAGCGCCGCAGCCGCGAACCCCATCTGGTGCTGCATTCCAGTGCAATACATGCAATGGGCGCCGGGACGGTGCTGGTGCTGACCGGATCCTTCCTGGAGTTCGTCAAAGATCGTCCAGTTGGGTCGTAACCGCTCGACCGCCTTCTCGGACAAGGTCTCGTAGTCCTGCTTCCAATACTCCAGGAAACTGGCATCGAAGATGATGTCGGCGTCAAGGATCTGTCCGGTGCGGGGATCGACGCGCGACGGTCCCATGGCGAAGGGTGCGTCGGCCGTCATCCATCGAAACGTGTTGTAGTTAATGTCTTCCGGATCCCATTCGGCGTCGTCTTCCTGCTGCAGCACCTCGATCGCGCCGGCGTATCCGAGATCCTGGAACGCCTTGTTCCATTCGAGAATGCCCGCCTTGACGGTCGGCCGCAACCAGATGGGGACCGTCTTCTCAATATAGAACCGGATCGGCTCTTCCGGCGGAGAGAGCTTGATGCTGGGGTCCTTCTTCTTGAGGTGCCAGCGCGTGATGTAGCGCACGAAGTGCTGGTCGTCCTCACGATCGGAGAAATCTTTGAGGACCGTCAGGAAGTAGCCCACACGATCGTCTGCCTTGCGCGGCTTGTATCCATTGGAGCCGACCTTCGGCAGTTCGCTGATGCTGTAATGCACACGGATCTGCACGCCGCGCGTGTCGGCCACCGTGTTGAGCAGATCGGGCGACATGCTGCTGGGGCCGGAATAGATTGCGGCGACGTCAATTTCGAGGTTCTTCTTGAACGGCTTCACTGCTGAGAACGTGGACCGGTCGCCGGCGAAGCGGAAGCCGAAGCCGATGTACTGGCCGATCTGCTGATCGTCGCTCATGAAGATCTGCGTCACATCGACGAGTTGGCCCCCCGGCGTTTTCGTCAGGATGGGCAGGGCATACAACACGCTGTCACTGTACGCGAGACGGACGGCGCTCGACTCAGGGCTATCTGGTTTGGCACGAAAACGGACGTTGCGGCGGATGACATGGACCTTGTCTCCCACCTGCTTGAAGGTCCAGATGATTTCGTCACCGAACGACCAGCTCATCCCCCCCAAAACCCAACCCTGGCTGATGCCCTGGGCGATCGAGGTCAGGACGATGTACTCCTTGCTCATATCCGAAGACTTCATGTCGATGTACAGCTTCTGGTCCTTGCTGTACGTCGTCCACATGCCTTCGCGTTTTGTCATTCCCTCAGTCAACTGGTCGAACTTCGATTTCTCTTTCGAGTCCGATCGATCGGAGGAACTCGATTTGCTTTCCGATGAGGATGAGGCGTCATCGGCGTGGAGTGCCGATGCCGGGATCAGGATCAGACCCAGCAAGGTCAGGAAGACGGTGCAGGTCAGTTGAGTCGCTTTGGACATGGTATTCTCCGGCGTAGGTCGAGAGGCACCGGCAGGGCCCGCGTAAGTTTCGCAGCCTTTGCTGATGAGCTATTGTAACCCGCCCGGCAGCGTCGGATAGAGCGATCTTGCCGGAAAACTGCCCGCGTCCGGACGCTCTGCGCCCGTCGATCAGAGGGGACCGCCGACTTTCATTCGACGTAAACAACGACGCACGTCACGTTGTCGCGCGATCCGCCTTCCAGTGCCGCGTTCACAACAGCCTCGGCACACACCTGCGGATCGTTGTGCTCAGCCAGAACGCTGCCGATGACCGCGTCGCCAATCCCGTCCGTCACACCGTCTGAGCAAAGCAGAAAGCGGTCACTGGCCCGTGCCACAATCTGCTTCGGGTCCGTGCCGACGCTCCCCTCTTTTGTTCCCAGGTAGCGGTACAGTACGTTCTTGTAGCGATGCGTGGCCGCTTCTTCCTCAGAAATCGTCCCCGCTTCGATGAGCGCCTGCGTCAGGGAATGATCCCTGGTGAGTTGTTCCAGCCCGCCGTCCCGGAGCAGGTAGACGCGGCTGTCGCCGACGCCACCGACAAATATGGTCCCCCCCAACGACGCCAGATAGGCGACCGTCGTTCCCATGTTATGGTAGTTCGAATCCAGCTCGCCGAGCGCCATGATCTCCAGATTGGCGTGGCTGACCGCGGCATCAATGGCGCGCACACAGGCAGCGGGGTCCTGGCCGGTGAAATCGACCGACTTATTGAAGCGGTCGGAGATCAGCTCGATCGCCAGTTCGCTGGCTTTTTCTCCCGCACTCTGGCCGCCCATACCGTCCGCAACGAGGAAGTAACGCGCGGCCGGGTCGCCGAAGCATTTGTCCTCGTTGTTCTCGCGGTAATTCCCGGTCACGCTCACCGCGCCCCACGTGAGCTGGAGCTTGCCTGTCATCGAATCGCCTTTGGGTGGCCGCGCAATGGCCCGTCGGAGAGATCCAATCATAGCACGCCAGGATGACATGCGGCACAACAATAACAGGCTCGCCGATTTCCGGCTAGTGGTTTGTCGCGTTCAGACGACCAAGTCGTGATCCCGGCGGACCAATGTGCGATTCGATGACGATACCGTGTGGCCCCCATTGGTGTGAAACCAATTCGCCGTCAAACTTCGCACGTCTCCCCAACCGATCTCCCCCTTCTGACTCCGACGAGGCAACGAGGGAGCACACCATTCCGTCCTTGCCCGCGCCCTGTGAGCATGTGCTCCCCGTCCGGAATTCGTCTGACGGGGAGTTGACCGTCGCTCTCGTGGTCTAACGGGAAACGGGGCGTGATTTCAACTCAGTCGTCTCCGCAAACGATCGCCATGACGTCTCGCACCCCGAGCGTTGTGGCAGGAATCAGCAATTCGCCCGCGCCAAACCCAGCGCTCGTCCCGTACAGCCGAGCCTGGCTTTCAACCAACTGAAACACACGCTCCTTCGTTGGCGGAAACTGTGTCTGATAAGCGCGGACCGCCTCCAGCTTCAGATCGAGCGTGTCGGTAATGTCCGCCACGAACGCGCCCGGCGAACCCAGCGCGGCGAGCGATCCGAAGCCGAGCGAATACCACAGTTGCTTGTCCACGGTATGCGGCGGGAGATGGTCGAACTCGGCGTCCCACTTCGTCAGGCGCGAATAAAAGACAGCCGCATCGCAAATCTGCACCGCCTGCCAATGGTCGGGCGATGCCGTGGGCGTCTTGCCAAACAGGCTCAACACCATCCGGGGCCGATACCGCCGAAAAATCTTGGCCAGTGCCACCCGCACCTCAAACGAGTCAAACAGCCGGCGGTTGGGAAAGTCGAGGGTCTCGCGATACTGCACGCCGAGAATCTCTGCCGCCATCCGCGCCTCTTCCAGCCGCACATGCGGACCGGGACTGAGCGGCGTCGGTTCGCCGTCCGTCAGGTCGACAATTCCCACGCGGCGTCCCTGTTGGACCATTCTCGCCAG
>JAHBXU010000348.1 GCA_019636315.1 Planctomycetaceae bacterium
CGAGGGTCGCCATAATCCGCGCCCCCGGCTTGACGGACGCGACGCGAGTGACCGTGACAAACGCCGGCATGTCGCTCAGGCGGTTTTGCTCGTCCGGTTCGTTGCTCCGGAGCCTCATCCAGGGCTGCAACCAGCCATCCCGCGTCAAGGTGAGCCGATACTGCTCGGACGGCGGTGGCAGAGATTCCCGATCGAGGTAGACGGGCAGCGCGTTGGCGACCGGCGTGCGCGCGTAGCCGCCGTGCTGGAAGGTGTCGATTCCCCCCAACATCATCAGTCCGCCGCCGCGCTCGGCGACGAAACGATCGAGCAGCGTCAACTGATCGTGCGTGAAGAATGCCGCTTCGATATCGTCCAGAATGATCGCGTCGTACTCATACAGCAGCACCTTCTCCAGGGGGAAGCCGTCGCGGAGTTCCAGTTCGTCCCGCGTCCCCTGGCGGATCAGCACCGGCTCGTCGTACGACTCCGTCTCCTCGTCCCCAGCCGCCTTGAACCCGCGGAACAACGGATTGCTCGATTCTCCTTCGCGGCCGCGAAAGTCGAACTTGGCTTCCTTCCGGGCGATGCGAATGAGGGCGATCAGTTCAATCTGCGGATCCTGCCGGAGGGCCCGGTGTAAATAGCGGTACTCCCAGTTGGGGCGACCGCCGACGTACAACACACGGTAAGGTCGCCCTTCGCGATTGACCGCCACGATGCGGGTGTTATTGGCGAGTGTCGCTTCACCACTCGTCTGGGGCTGAGTGAACACCGATTCGGGCTCGCGGGTGTCTCGGGCGCGAATTGTATAGAACCGTACTCCCGCCTGAGCCGGTCGCGTCTGGAAACGCACCGCCAAAGGTTCGCCCGGAGCAACCGCATGCTGCGTCCGCTCAACAAGGCTGCCGTTCTCCTCCAGAAGCTCGACGATCACCCCTTCCTCGAAGTCCCCCTGTGTCACGAGTTCCGCCTGAATCGTGATCGGCGCATCCTCAAAAACAGTCTCGGTCGCCGAGGCGCTCGTGATCGAAAGATCGGGTGGAATGCGATCGGCGCGCGGCAGGACGGGATAGATCGGCGGCAGCGACAATCCCGCCGCCGCGCCAGCCGTTGGATCGGTCGAATTGCCGTCGGTGAATAACAGGATGCCGGCCAGCGGTTGCCCTTGATAGCGGGCCGCGAGCGACGCCAGCACACTCTCGAGCGATGTCGACGTGCCGGTGAAGTCGAGCCCCTCAAAGCCATCGACATGGGACAATCGTGCATCGAATTGAAAGCGGCGAACGGCGAAATCCTGGGCCAGACGCACCTGCCACGGCGATTCGGAATTGGCGAGTTCCGCACGCAGCCCATCGCCCCGCGCGCGGCCGCCGGCCCCCTGTATCGTCAGACTGGCACTGTTGTCTGCTAGAAGTACGAAAACATTCTCTCCCGGCTTCGCACGAACCGTGGTCCACAACGGGTCGATCAGGCACGCAGCGAGCAATGCGAAGCCGATCACTTTGGGAACGACCGCCCACGCGCGCGTCCGAACGTCGGCAATCGTTCTTGCGTATGCGAAAGCGACGGCGATGACGGACACGCCGAGCACCACCGCTGCGGGGATGATCCATGCGCGATCCCCCACCACCAGCATTGCCAGGGGAAGACCGCTCACCGGCCGCTCCCCAGTCGCTCATAGTACCGCTCGACGAGTTCGGTATACCGATCGGGCACCGGATCCCGATCCAGCGGCACAACCCCATCGGTCGGTTCGCGGCGGGCAATCTCCTCAGCCAGACGGTCGCGCAGCTCCAGCAAGGGGCCATAAACATCGCTGCGCACCAGATCCCAATTGGGCGACTCGGAGTGCCGTTGCTTAAGATCGATGCGCATCTGCCGCGCCCGGTCGCGAATCTGTGCCGCACGGGCGCGGAGCGAGGGATCGTCCACCATCTCTTCGACATCCCGCAGTCGATCGGACCACGCGGCAAAGTCGCCTCCCGTGAGCGGTCGCTCCATGCCCCCGGGACGGGTCGTCCCGCCGCCGCCCGATACAGATTCTGAAGGCAGAAAGTTGGACAAGCCGCGCAGCGGCGAAGGACCGCTCGGCTCCGACGCTGAACCGGATAATGCACCGTTCGATGCTTGTCCCGGTTGCTCACCTTGCTCACTCCGTCCGGCCTGCTCACTCGGAGATTCGGATCCCGAAGATGATTGCCCGGACGGTTCTCCCGCAGAGGACGGCCCCGAATTCTCGCCATTCTCTGCATCACGATCCGCTGCATCACCAGCGGCATCCGATTCAGACGGCTCACCTGGGCGACGATCAGCAGTGCGTCCTCGCGAACGCTCGCCGCCATTTCCAGCGGTTGAGGGATCCGATCCGGGGGTCGGTTCCTGCGTCGACTCCTGGCCCCGCGCGTTGTCACCGGGCGAATTCGGCTCTCCTGTTTCGCGGGGTTCCCCATTCGGGTTCGACGCTTGAGGGGCGCCCTGCGCCAATTCCGACGCGATGGCGCGCGACAAACCATCGACTTCCCGCTGGGCGCGACGAAGCGATTCGATTTCATTTCCCAACACGCTCTCCGCGGCCTTTTCAATCCCGTCGCGGAGCTTGTCGATCCCGGCACGGGCCATGCTTTCCGCGCGCTCCGCTTCAGAATTCAACCCGTGACGCAGGAATCGGCTCGCCATGTCGAGCGCTTCCTCCGGTCGATCGCTGCGCGTGTTGCGAACGGCGTCGTAGAGCGTCTTCGATAACAATGGCTCGCTGAGTTCCGACTCCTGGACAACCGCCTTGAGTCGGTCCATCAGTTCGCGCAGACGCTCACGCTGCGCGGCAAACTCCTCATGCAATGGGTCGCCTTCCTCCTCCTTGAGCTGTGGAGGGCCGCCCTTCGTCGGCTGCTGCTGCTGTGTGTTTCCGCCAAGCTTGTCGGCCAGTTGTTGCTGATGTTCCGTCAGCTCGCGCGCTTCCTGTCGCAGTTCACGGAGCGTCTCTGCAAACTGGCCGGACGTCTGCTCGCGAAGCTGATCCTGCATCTGATTGAGTTCGCGCTCCGCCCGCGTCCCGGAGGCGATCGCCTGCGATGTTTGTCCCTCCTGGAGCGCCTCGGACGTTCGCAACAAATGATCGCGCACATTCTCCGCCTGTTCGCGGGCGGCGGCCATCCGAGAGCGATTCTGTTCGTTATTCATCCGCTCCTGGAGTTCGTCCAGATCGCGGAGCATCTGCTGCTGCTCCTCCTGCAGGCGTTTGAGCTGACGTTCGATCTCGCGTCGCTCTTGTTCATTCGCCGCCGCACGCAAGGCATTCTCCAGCTCCTGGATCTTCTCGTTGAGGCTTTGTTGGCGCCGCGCCAGTTCGCGCAGCCGATTCAGCACCTGCAGCTGCTCCCGATCGGCGGGGGCCTGATCCTGCTGTTCTGTTTCGTACCGATTGCGATTGTTCTGTAATTCGAGTTGTTGCAACTGGCGGTTGAGGTCTCCCGGACTTTGGGAGGATTGACTTGATGATTGCGACTGGGATTGCTGCACGAGATGTTCGCGCATCTGCAGTTTGACCAGCGACTGGTATGCGTCGTACGCGGCCCGTCGCGCCGACGGCAGCGGCTCCAGTGTGGGTGTGCGCCCCGCAGTGGACAGCGCCTCATCGGCCAATGCCATGTGCGCCAGGGCTTCCTGCAGGTACTGAAGGGCCAGTGCGTCTTCCTGACGGCTCTGAAGCTGCTGTCCCTGCTGAATTGCGTGCTGTTGCGATTCGGCAATGGTGCGCACATCGGGCTGAAACGCGGAAGACGGCTCGGTGCCGCGCTCGCGTCGAATCAGGTTCCATGCCGCGCTGACGATCTCCCGCTGCAACTGCAGCAACTGCGTGCTGGGCGTTTCGCCGCCGGGTGATCCTGCTGCCGGCGCCTGCGTATTGGCGCTTTGCCGGTACTCTTCGTCGAAGTGCCGCACTTCAGCGAAGTACATATCGCTGAAAGTCCTCCGGATGTCTCCGTCCGGTCCGAAATCGTCCGCATAAAAGTAGTACGCGACCAGTTCGTTCGGCTCGGCGGCTGCATCTTCTAATGCAAGCTGATGTGTGAGTACGACCTTTGCATCACGTTCGCTCGCTTGACCCAATGCGAGCGTGGTTTCCTCCTGGCGGGGCAACTGATAAACGAGTCCATACTCCAGCAATCCAAAATCGTCCTCTGCGTTCGCTTCCAGGGCGACCTCTTCCAGAGGCGAAACGCGCACGTCCCTGCCAGGAAACGCCACCGCCAGTTCGGGCGGGCGATTCGGGATCACGTCGATGACAAACTCCGGCGGATTCCGGTTCGTCCGGCCTTCGGCATCCGTTAACAACAGTCGCAGCGTCTGCTTCGTGCGCGGCGTCAACTGGACAGACCAGACCGATCCGTTGCCCTCGGGCGACAAGTCTAAGGCACGCTCCGAATCGTCAACGTCGTTCTGGAGCACGGCGGCTTCCACCGGCTTGTTCAAGCGGCAAGTCAGCGTGAGCTGGGAACCTTCGATCACGCTCACGCGGCGGACATCTTCAATGAGCTTCGCTTCCCGCCCCGTGTATACCGGATAATCGATCCGCGCATCGGCCCGTTCCAGTTCCGGATAGTCGAATACTTTCACGCGATACGCGTCCGACTGCTGACCACTGAACGTGACATGATACGACAAGTCCGTGTCGATATCGGGGATGCGCCCGCCAAACAGGGGGTCGTCCAGACTGCGAGAAAGAGGAAACGAGCTTGTCGTCCCGGCAGAATCCGTCGCGTGCAGCAACACCTCGGCTGGCATGCGGCCGGCAAATCGCGCCACCACGAGCAGGCTCGAATCACGTTCGATCTCGACATCCCCCGGTTCGAGCGTGACATCGAACGTCGCCGAACGGTTCGCGTCATCGGCCAGCATGGGATCAACTCCCACTGCCGGGCGCGTCGAAGCGGCCCAGGCTGCTGCCGCAATTGTCACGACAAATGCGGACAGGCTTGCCATCTGGAGCGCCTTGGCCCGACCCAGGGCGTTCAATGGCACAGTCTCCCGCCAATCGTGACGGTGCGCGTGCAACAGCGCTTCGGACATCACTTCCTGCTGCAGATAGCTCAGTTCCTGAGTCTGTTGATCGGGCTGCAGTCCGATGGCCGTGACGAGGCGCGAGTCGAGACTCGGCCAACGCTGCTCGATGGCGACCGCCGTCTCGCGCAGACTGGGGCCGGTGCGCCGCGACATCCCCCATGTCGCAATCAGCAGAACCAGACCACACACCAACGTCTCCCCGGCGGAGAGCGGGGGGGAAGACAGCCACTGATTTGCGGCGGCGAGGAGGAGACCGAGCACCGCGGCGCCCCCCCAGAGGCGCGCCTGCCGCTGCAACGTTCCCAG
>JAHBXU010000349.1 GCA_019636315.1 Planctomycetaceae bacterium
GTCCGCGTCCTGCTGACCCCGGATGACGTGCGGAGTCATGATGATCAACAATTCTTTGCGGTCGTTCATGTTGCTGTTGTAGCGGAACAGGGCACCCAGCAGAGGGATGTCGCCGAGCCACGGAACCTTGCGGCTCATTGACATGTGATCCTTCGTGATGAGACCGCCGAGAACGATCGTTTGTCCGCTCGCCGCGCTCACCGTGGTTTGAGCGCGAGTGATGTCCACGATGGGCGATCGGACAACATCCCCTTCCGGAGAAACGGAGATGGGAATTCCTTCTTGAATCGGGCCCAGGTGCGACTTCTCCGCATCAATATCCATGACCACCATCCCTTCCGGGCTGATGCGCGGCGTGAGACCCAGGATCAAGCCGACGTCTTCCAGTTCAACCGTGTTGATCTGTCCGATGGTGTTGATGCTGGTCGCCACAATGCGCGGCACACGCTGTCCAACCTGAATGAATGCCGGCTGATTGTCGAGCGTCATAATCTGCGGCCGGCTGAGAATCTCGACGTGCCGCGACTGATCGAGCGCACGCACCAGGACGCTGACGTTCTCGCTGCTGGCGGAGAGCACCAGCCCACCGTATCCCAGTTCCGAATTGACGCGTCCCATGTTGAAGTGCGAAAGCGACTGGCCCGCGACTTTCCCGGAGGTGGCCAGCGATTTGTCGCTCCCGCTGTTGCCGAGCGGGAGATTGTTGAAGTTGAAGCCCGGCGTGAGAGATGCCGCCTGAATCAACTGGTTGGTTGATGTCACGACTCCGCTGGGAGTCGATTGCGTCACGGTCGATGTCGTGGTGATCAGATCACCCAGAAGGCTGCGATCGAACAGCAAGGAGTCCTGCAGACCGAGTTCGACGCCCAGTTCGTGAAAGTGAGTCAGATCGACTTCGGCGATGATCACCTGGACGAGCACCTGCGGCGGCTGTTCGTCAAGACTTTGGACCAGCTCCAGAATCTCCTCGAAATACCGCGGCGACGCACTGATAATCAGCGAGTTGCCGACCGGCTCCGCCACAACCACAACTTCATTCTCGATCTGCTGGAACGGGTTCGGACGTCCCGGCGCGGTCCGTTGCACGATCCGTTCACTGCGCAGGAACTCATTGACGGCGGCCGCGACGTCGATTGCCGGCGAGTTTCGCAGGCGATAGACACGATTGATTCGCTGCTGCGCTTCCTCGGCATCGAGTCGTGCCAGAAGGGCTTCGATAATTCGCAGGTCGCTGCCCGAACCGGTGGCAATGATGCTGTTGGTCCGTGTATCGACGGAGAATCGGACGGGCACGAGCGACGTTTCCCCTTCGGCCGCCGGAAGCTGTGGGACATTGGTGGATCCGGCCTGGGCCGGGAACAGCGATCGGAGCATGAGCACCATCTCCGTCGCATCGCCGTTGACGACCTGAAAGACCTTGATCTGCGCCGATGCCGCGGGAGTCTCATCCAGCGTGCGGATCAGCGCTTCAATCAGATTCATGCTCTGTTCAGGCGCCGTGACGATCAGCGAGTTGGTCCGTGGGTCAGGCGTCACGCGGACCTCGTTCAGCAGCCCCGAGGTCACGACGCGTTGCCCGTCGGGATCGACCAGCAGCATCTCAAGGACGGCGGAACGCCCGGCATTGGGCCCGGCTCCACCGCCGCGCGCCGCCACAATTGCGGCCTCGAGCGTTTGTGCCACGTCGGCCGCCAGCGAGTTCTTGAGCCGGATGACCCGTCCCTGATTCACCGCACGTGACTGCCCGACATCCAGCTGACGGATCAGCAGATCGATCTCTTCCAGATCGCGCGGCGATGCGCTGACAATGAGCGAGTTGGTGCGCGGGTCCGCTTCCAGGTCGATATCCGGGGCGAGCCCGGTTCGGCCCGCATAGAATTGCCGAATTGTCGTTTGCACCTGAGCGGCCGGTGCATGCTGCAAACGAAACACGTGAACCTGCATGGCCGCATTGACCGGCTGGTCGAGCTGGGTAATGAGTTTTTTCGCCGCGCTGACCGCTTCACCCCAGCCGATCAATAAGAGGGCATTCGGTTTGACGAGCGGTGTGATGCTGACGCGCCCCTGAAGGGTTCCCGTCAGGGATTCCAGGACTTGAGTGATCACCCGATTGAGCGATTCTCCCTGCACGTGTTGCAGCGTGTAGACGTCGATCTCCGGAGTGGTCTCTGTGCTGAGACGCTCAATCTCGTTGATGATCCGTGTGAGTTCCTCAATGTCGGCCCCCAGGCCGCGGAGGATGATCACGTCCAGATCCGGCAGAGATTGAATCTGCACGCCTGATGTCGGCTTGCGCAACTGGGGATCGTCCAGCGATTCGCCGGTTGCCGGCGGCGCGTCCGGAGTGCCCGTCGCACCGGCCTCCTGGAATCCAACCGGGTGAATGCCTGTTGTTTGCTCGCGCGTGGCACTGGCGGGCGTGCCTCGGGCGGTCATCGGCCCGGCGTGACCGGCCCAGCGCTCGGCCAGCGTTTGCAGGACGCGCGGCTCCGCATGGGGCACCTGCATCAGCCGCGTGATATGGCCAGGGGCTGACGGAGGGCCGTCAATCTGTGCGAGCAACTCGGCAATCTGGCGAACGAGCGGTGCGGGCCCATCAAGGAACCAGCGCTCTGTGGACGGTTCGACGGTAATCGTCAGCCGCTGTTGCGCGGAGATCTGAAGGACGAACTCCCCCGGAGCACGTCGACTGAGACGATTCGCGAAGAATCGTTGCAGCGTCTGGAGGACGTCGCCGGGGGCGCGTGTGCGGAAGGTGTAGGCGATGGTTGCCGAATCCGTCAGGATGGACGGCTCGACGTTCGCAGAAAGCCGCGCGGGCATGGAAGTCGACGGTGCCGTTCCAGTGCCTGAGGCAGGCGAAGACGGAACGGGCGGTACTGCCGTCAATTGCTGGGACACCCGCACCTGCACGTCCGCCGGGGCGGCTACGACCAACTGCGTCCCGTCCGCCGCGATGCGGATGCGATCGCCGAACTGACCTTTGAGTTGCGTCGCCAGAACCGGACTGTCCGCCGCTGCGACGGGATAAGTACGAATCTCTGACTCCGGTGCAGGTCCTTTCGTGGCCGGGGGACGGTCAATCCGTTCCAGCAGCCTGGCCGCGAGCGCCCGCACTTCTTCTGGTCCGCGGATGAGCAGAGATTGCGAGGAATTGTCGGCGACGATCTGAAGTTCGCCGGCCTGATCTCCCGTCAGTTGATGGAGAATTTTTTGAGCATGTTCCGGCGCGACGTGTTTCAGACGATAAACGTCAAACTCCGCCGCCCGGATGACGTTCATCGGGATGGCGCAGGCGACGAGGACCGCGCTCAGCAAGATAAGGTGCGCGCGCGTCGCGCGCAAGGTCAACAAAGTCCGCACAGAATCCGTCCTTAGGGCTCGACCGAAGTTCATCTGTAGCGCTGTATGGCAGAGAGAGGCCGGGAGGGCGAAACTTAGGCGATCCTCCGGTTCCCGGCGACAGCACTCTGCCGCACGGCGTTTCACAAGCGATGCGACGCCCATCGTTCGGCGGTTCCTGCCACTCTACCGGGGTGACCGAGGGGTTGGGCGGCAGACCGCAGATGCCGCTTCCCGAACGGCGGGGCATGCTCACATCGGCGGCTTTGCGGTTGGGCAACGCCGATTCGGTACGATCCGTTCCTCAACAGGGCGTCGAAGGTGGACGCATCGCCGTTTCACGGCAAAGACGCTGGCGTCGGATTCCAACGCGTGAAACAAAGCTAGGGCGTCGGCGGAACTGCGAAGCGATCCGCCAGGTTCTCTCCGACCGAGAGCAACCACCGTTCCCCGTGTGAATCGATGACGACATCGCGAGGCAGAATCTCCGCAATCGTCCCTTCAAAGTCCTCCACCGCGAGCACGTCCCCCTGCCGCAGTTTGCGCACCTCGTCAGAGACACGCAGCGTGAACCAGACCTGTGGCTCACCGTTGCTTTTGGTAATTGCGGTGACAAACGTGTTTCGCAACGGATCCATCAATTGACTGCCGACGCCGAAAATGTTGCGGCGGCTGATCACCTGGTAATCCGTCAGATTGGCAGAAGCCAGCGACGTGTTCGTCACGGAGTCGTTCAACGTGGTCCGTTTGGTTCCAGGTACGGTGAGCGCCTCAATGCCCAGGGCGATGTCGAACTGGCCGTTGCCGCCGACGGGATTCAAGTCGAGTGACTGGATGCGATGCAGTTGAGCAGCCTGGGAAAAGTCGAACAGAAAACGGGTGATCTGATCGAGAGTTCCACGGGCCCGCATCGTGAATGGGAGCGCGCGCGCCGAACCTCCGCGGCTTGTCGGACTCCCGGAATCAACGGTCGCCGACTGGAGTTTGGCGGCTTCAATACGCTCCAGAAGCCAGGAGCGATACAGCGTTCGCGCCACCTCCGTATCGGCTGGAAGCGATTGCTCCTGCCAGGTCTGAATTTTCTGTCCCGCGCGGCGTCCCTGCGCGAGCACACGCTCCAGTTTCTCGACTTCCTCTTCGAGCTGACTGGTGCGGGCGCGGCGTTCGTCCAATGGACCTTGTACGGCCGCCGTAAGCACCCAATCTCCCGCGCGCACGGCGCCAATGGCGAGTAGTGCGCCCAGCAGTAATTGTTGGCGATTGACTTTCATGATGCGACAGGCGTTGCAGCCTGGAACCCGCGCAGCGCGCGATTAATCAATGTTGGAAGGAGGAACTTTGCCGGACTTATTCGCGGCCGGTGTCGACGACTCCGTTCGCACCGCCACCGCCGACTGCGGGGTCTTCGTCGGCAGATGAGCCGTGTAGTCATCGACCGGCCGAGCGGTGACCGTCATGGTCGTTTGAAACGTCCAGACCGGCTGGTCCTGTGCGGGACGTTCACGAACCCCGGGCGTCTTGGGCAGGTGATGCTTATCTCGGAGACTTTGCTCCATCCGGGCGACGACGTCCGGTGCACGGGACTCACCCGAGAACGTCACCGTCGCACTCCCTCCACGGGAAGGAGAGGCGGAAAAGCGCCGGATGGTCAGGTCGCGGTTGGACGGCATTCGCAGAGTCAGGTCGCGTAACTCGTCGAGCCAGCTGATTCGCGAATTCTCCCACGTCTCAATAGCGCTGGCCAGACGCAACTTGGGCTGAATCTCCTTCGCAAGATTTTTGAGCTCATTCCGCCGCGCCACCAGTGCCGCATTCTGGTCGTCAATCTCAGCAAACTGTCCGTTGACGTAGTACATCGCACCTGCGATCAGAGCCGCAATTCCCGCTGCGGCCGACAGTAGCACCTTGCGTCGATTAGCCGCGCGCGGCGGACGGCGGGGGTTGAGGAAGTCAACCGGATGTTGCCCCTCCGCCTCGTTGAGGAGCATCGCCACCAGCGGAGCAAACTC
>JAHBXU010000035.1 GCA_019636315.1 Planctomycetaceae bacterium
GCTCGCAAGAATCGCTTGCAGATTTGCGACAGCGTCGATTTCCCCAAAGACCTGCTTCTTCAGGGCCATGTTCTCGAACACGGCTTCGACAACGATGTCGGCGTCGCCGAATCCGTCATACGTTGTTGTGGGGGTGATGAGAGACAGGAGCTTCTCGGCTTTCTCCGCGGTGAGCTTGCCTTTCTGCACGGAGGACTCGTAGTTCTTGCGGATTGTGGCCAGTCCCGCTTCGAGCCTCGCGGGGTCGGCTTCTTTGAGCGTGACCGGGATGCCGGCGTTGATGTAGGACATGGTGATGCCGCCCCCCATCGTGCCTGCTCCGATCACCGCAGCTTTTTTGATTTCGAGCCGCGGCGTGTCCTTCTCGATCCCCGGCACCTTGGCGACCGCACGCTCGCCGAAGAAGACATGAATGAGGGCCTTCGATTGGTCCGAGAACAGGCACTCCTGAAAGATCTTCGCCTCCGCCTTCAGCCCTTCGTCGAAGGGGAGCGTTGGGGCCAGTTCGACCGCATCGACGTTTCTGAGGGGGGCCGTCATACCCCGCGCACGTTTCGCGCACTCCGCACGAATGCCCGCGAGGATCGGAGCGTACTGGGCCTGGTCGCCGAAGCGATCCTGAAGATCGCATGTCCGGCGTGGCGGCTGACCGGACGCGGCCTGCTCGCGGGCATAGGCGGAGGCTTCCTCCAGCAGGTCTCCCTCGATGAGCTTGTCGAGGATGCCGCTGTCGAGCGCTTCCTTCGCGGAGACCATGCGTCCTGACGCACAGATTTCGGCCGCCTTCGCCACACCGCACAACCGGGGCAAACGCTGCGTGCCTCCCGCGCCGGGAATGAGGCCCAGCTTGACTTCGGGCTGGCCGACCTGAGCATCGGGGGCCGCGACCCGGTAATGGCAGGCCATCGCGGTTTCGAGCCCGCCGCCGAGCGCGGTTCCGTGAATGGCGCACACGACCGGTTTGGGACTATCCTCGATGGCATTGAGCGTGGGATGGAGATTGATGCCGGCCTCTTTGACGCCGGAGGTAATCTTGCCGAACTCTTTGATATCGGCCCCCGCGATGAACGTGCGCCCGCCGCCGATCAGCACGATTGCTTTGACCGCTTCGTCGGTGTTCGCCTGCTGGACGCCCGCGGCAATCCCTTCCGGCACGCCCGGACTCAGGGCGTTCACGGGAGGGTTGTTGACCGTCAGGACGGCGACGTCATTACGGGTCGAATAAATCACGAAGTCGTTCATGGAGCGGTCGTTCGATGGATGTCGTAAGCGGGCGAGAGAGAATCGGGTATGCCGGACTGATCACTCTACCAGTCGGACCTTGCGCGAGCAATTTGGTCAACGCCTCTGTCGGGCCGGCATTCCGCATCTGCGGCCTTCCCCGGGCGTCGACCGGGGGGCATCTGAACCAGGACTCGGATGTTGCGTGCCGAGGGAAATGAGAAGGGACCACGGATGTCGCGGATTCTGCGGATGGGGGCGGATGAAATGAAAGGCTAAGCGTTCGCCGCAGGAGAGATCCGTCTGTCGATTCCTAACAAGACAATGCGAACCCGAGAAAATCGGCGACAATCCGCCCGATCTGCGTCATCCGCGTTCTCCTTTCTGTCAAGAGGCGCTTCCAACGAACGGCTGCCCGCCGATCGCGGTTTGTCGCACGCACCCGTTGCTTGTGACGCCCGCTGCGGATCAGTAGAATTCTTCCCGGAGTGAGGAAATCTCGGACCCGGCAGCACGATCGGAGACAGGACAGTGGCGATTGCAGTGGGAATTAACGGCTTTGGACGTATCGGGCGAATCAGCTTTCGGGCCATGATGGATCGAACGAAAGATCCAAAGTCTCCTCACGACTTCGAGATTCTAGCGATCAACGACCTCGGAAAGCCCGAGGCGCTCGCCATGCTGCTGAAGTACGACAGTGTTCAGGGACCTTATCCGGGCGAAGTCAGCTATGGTGACGATCACCTGATTGTCGACGGGAAGAAGGTCCAGGTTGTGGCGGAAAAGGACCCGCGCAATCTGCCCTGGAAAAAGCTGGGCGTCGACATGTGCCTGGAGTCGACCGGGTTCTTTACCGACGAGGCCAAGGACGACAAGCCGGGTTACGACAGCCATCTCGCGGCCGGAGCGAAAAAGGTCGTGATTTCCGCCCCGGCGACCGGTAAGGCCAAGCTGATTGTGCTGGGCGTGAATGAAGAGATGCTCGAACCGGGCGACACGTGCATCTCCAACGCCAGCTGTACGACAAACTGCCTGGCGCCGATGGCCAAGGTGCTCCACGAGAATTTCGGCATTGAAAAGGGGCTGATGACCACGGTCCACGCCTACACAAACGACCAGAAGACGGCCGACCAGATCCACAAAGACCCGCGGCGGGCGCGTGCCGCCGGCGTTAACATCATCCCCACCTCGACGGGAGCCGCGTCGGCGGTCGGGAAGGTGCTTCCGGAGCTGAAGGGGCTTCTCACCGGAATCTCGCTTCGTGTGCCCGTGCCGGTCGGCAGCATCACCGACCTGGTCGCCGTCATGAAGAAGGATGTGATGGCGGAAAGTGTCAACGAAGCGATGAAGGCGGCCGCGGAAGGTCCGATGAAAGGCATTCTGCAGTATGTGACCGACCCGATCGTTTCGAGCGACATTGTGCGGAATCCACATAGCAGCATTTTCGACGCATCCTGGACTCAGGTGATCGGCGGGAATTTGCTGAAAGTTCTAAGCTGGTACGACAACGAGTACGGGTACTCGAACCGCACGGCCGATCTGATGATGAAGCTTGCTTCTCTGTGACGGACCGCTGGAGGGCGCAATCTCAGGAGAGTTTTGAGGTTGCGTCAGTGGTGGGACGGTGTGTGACCTCGCTTGGCGCGACGGGTCATCCACCTTTCCGCTGGTGCCGTTGCGAACGCGGGTTGCGCGGGGATGCAGGGCAATCGGAGTGGGCTCCGATTTTGTCAGAATTACACCGAAACTTCGGGCGAACTTCCGGGGTTTCAACGGTAAGGTGTCTGTAGAATTCTGGCGTTCTCCCTGTTTCCGCGAGGCCTCCATGCGCGAGCTCGGAACCGTCCCCTCCCGGCGTTTCGCCGCATTTTTCGTCGCGGCCTCGGTCCTCGGGGGGTCGCTGGCTCGGTCCGGCGATACCGATCGGGGCATCGAATCTCTCCCTACGCTCGCGGATGCATCCGTTGAAGCCGTGGCCCGCGACGTTGACCGCTTGATCGATCAGTTTCTGGCCGACCAGGGAGTGCAGGCGGCGACGCGCTGCAGTGATGAGGATTTCCTCCGCCGCGCTTCCCTCGACCTGGCGGGTCGCGTGCCGACTCCGGAAGAACTGGCTTCGTTTGTGCAAGAGGCTGGTGTGACGAAGCGTTCGGCAGCCATTGAGCAGCTTATTTCCTCCGAAGGGTTTTCTCAGACGTGGGCCGGGTACTGGCGGGAAGTGATTTACTCGCGTGCCACCGATGTCCGTTCGCTCCGCTGGCAGAATGTCTTCGAGCGATGGATGGCCGAACAACTGGCCGCCGACCGCCCCTGGGATGAAATCGTCACCATGCTTTTGACGGCAACGGGCGACACGTCGGAGGTCGGCAGCACGGGATTGATCTTCGCGCACGGCGGAGATCCGACCGAACTGGCGGCCGAGGTGTCCCGTATCTTCCTGGGCATTCAGATCCAGTGCGCCAACTGCCACGATCACCCGTACGATTCATGGAAACGAGAGGACTTTCACGAGTTGGCCGCGTTCTTTCCGCGCATTCGCGTGCGTCGCACGATGGACGGAGAGAAGCGGACCTTTGTCGTGGAATCGGCCGACAATGCACGGACCGGTAAGACGCCGCCCATCGATATCGATCTGGCCTTTAAACTATTGGACCGGGATCAGGATGGCCGGCTGACCGCCGAGGAGGTCGAGGGCCGCAAGGCGCTCGGCAATCGCATCTTCCGCATGATCAAGCTCGGTGACGCAGATCAGGATGGGGCGCTGTCTCGTTCGGAACTGGAGCAGTTGGCGCAGCGTCCCATGAACCAGGTGGGGCGCGGCGCGGCGGAATATCTCATGCCCGATTTAGAGGATCCCACCGCCGAGGGAACGCGCACCGTGCCGGTGTCGTTTCTTGATGAGCGATCGGTTCCTTTCGGTACGAAAGACCTGGAGCGCCGCGGGGCACTCGCCGAATCAATCGTCTCGTCGAACCATCCGTGGTTCGCGCGCGCCATGGTGAACCGGATCTGGACGGAAATGCTCGGGCAGGGCTTTTATTCGCCTGTCGATGATATGGGACCGGAACGCACGGCCGAATTGCCGGAAGTGCTGGACACACTCGCGGCTGGATTTCTGGCCAACGGGTACGACGTCCGTTGGCTTTACCGGACCATTGCGCAGACCGAAGCCTATCAGCGGGCGATGCCGCAGGCAGAATCGATCGACGCACCGGCCTTTGCCGCCATGGCGCCGACTCGCCTCCGAGGCGACCAGATCTACAACGCCCTCATGCAGGTGATCGGCGTCGAGAAGCTGAGCCGCCGCGCGTTGGCGGCCAGTCGGGCGGTGCAGGGATCAGGCGGTGATGGAGATTTTGGGCGGGCCCTGTTCTCGGCATTGTTCAATTACGATCCGTCGACTCCCCAGGAGGATCTCACCGGAAGTATTCCCCAGGCCCTGTTCATGATGAACTCGCAGGTCACCCATGGCGCGGCAAGCAGTCGGGGGGGATCGATGCTGGCCCGTACGTTGCGAGAATTCTCAGACGATGACGACGCGCTGGCAGCCGTCTATCGCCGCGTGCTGTCACGTGAACCGACAATGGAAGAAGCGGCGATCTGTCGCGAACACATTTCCCATGTCGGCAACCGAGCGGAAGCCTTTGAAGACATCGTGTGGAGCCTGTTGAATTCCAGCGAGTTCCTGACCAAGCGCTGAATCTCGACGTCCACACCACGGGTTGCAGAGTCCATACACTGGAGCGACGTCATGCATCTGACACGTCACGATCTTCCCCGCCTGTCTCATCGTGGCGTCTCGCGTCGCAGCTTTGTGCATGCGATTTCGGCCGGCGCCGTTGCCGCGGGAACACTGTCGTTCCGCGACGTCCTGAGTCTCCAGGCGTCCGAGTTGAGACGTCAGGGACGATCGATGATTCTGCTGTGGATGGCAGGAGGGCCAAGCCAGCTGGAGACGTTCGATCCCAAGCCGGGACATGCGAACGGGGGGCCGACGCAGGCGATCGAGACATCTGTCCCGGGAATCCACATCGCCAATGGCTGGGAGCGAACCGCCCAGGTCATGGACCAGATCGCGTTGATCCGTTCGATGACCAATAAGGAGGGGAATCATCAACGGGCGACGTATCAGATGCATACGGGATACGTTCCCTCCGGCAGCGTCAAGCATCCGAGCTTTGCCGCCTGCATTGCCGAGCAGATCAAGAACGCCGAGTTGGAGCTGCCGTCCGTCGTCTCCGTCGGTCCCACACAGGGGGCGGGGTTTCTCGGCGTCGAGTACGAACCGTTCGTGGTCCAGAATCCGGGCGAGATGCCCCGCAATGTCGCTTCGCCCGTGTCCGAGGCGCGCCTCCAGCAGCGACTGGGCCTGTTTGGGAAGCTCGAAGATCAGTTCGCCCAGCGCGGCGGACAAACAGTCGTCGAGAATCAGCGGCAACTCTATGACAATGCGACTGGCATCGTCCTCAGCGACCAGACCCGGGCGTTTGATATCTCGAACGAACCGCAAGACCTGCGAGCCGCCTATGGCGACACCGAGTTCGGACGAGGCTGTCTGATGGCGCGACGCCTGGTGGAGACCGGCGTTTCCTTTGTGGAAGTGCGCAAGAACGGCTGGGATACGCACATCGAACATTTCGATCGACTCGGGAAACTCTCGGCGGAGGTCGACCCGGCGATGGCAGCGCTCATCACGGATCTCAAACAACGCGGGCTCCTGGAGAAAACACTCGTTGTCTGGATGGGCGAGTTTGGTCGCACTCCCAAGGTGAGCGCCCGGGGTGGGCGGGACCACTACCCCCGCGTGTTTAACGTCGCACTCGCAGGAGGAGGCATTCGAGGCGGTCAGGTCATCGGCGCATCATCCGAAGACGGCAGCGCGGTGCAGGACCGACCGGTCTCAGTCCCCGACCTGATGTGTTCGATGTGCCACTCGCTCGGCGTCGACGCGCGACACGAGCATATCAGCCCCTTGGGCCGCCCGATGAAAGTGGTTGATGGAGGCGAGGTCGTTGACGAGTTGTTCGGTTAGTTGCCGATACAGGCCTGCTGGGCGCATGAACGCGGTCACCCGAATCCGCAGCGAGCCCCCATCAATGCGTGGCCCTCATCGACGCTCCGGGTTACGATGCGCCAGGCATAGGGAAACGACCTTCCGCGAGTGGGACGCCGTCCGTTCCCTGTACTCAAAGGACTTGCGAGGCACATGTCGGACGTTCCTCCACGCGTTGCGAATGACCGGGCGATTTCCTATCCGCGCTGATGTTTGTTGACGATACGATAGCCGCGCTCGCGACGGCTCGAGGGCCGGCCGAGCGAGGCATGATTCGCATCAGCGGCCCTTGTGCAAAGCAGGTGGTCGACGGGTGCTTTACGGCGAGCGATCAGCCCCGATGGCGTGATGCAAAAATTTCCCAGCGTCATCGCGGCACCGTCGTCGTCACAGGCCTTCATCTGCCACTGACGGTCGACGTCTGGTTTTGGCCCTCGCGGCGGAGTTACACCGGGCAGCCCGTTGCAGAAGTCCATGTCGTCGGAGCGACCCCCGTTCTGGAGGCATTGCAACAGGAGTTCTTCGCCCACGGGGCGCGGCCCGCTCAGCGGGGTGAGTTTTCGTTGCGGGCATTCCTCGCCGGCCGGATTGATCTGATGCAGGCTGAAGCCGTACTGGGCGTCATTGAGGCCACCGACCAGCAGCAACTGCGACTCGCACTCGATCAACTCGCGGGGGGACTCTCGCATCGCATCGCAGAACTCCATGAAGAGCTTCTGTTGCATCTGGCCGACCTGGAGGCCGGACTCGATTTCGTCGAGGAAGACATCGAATTTGTATCGCGCGAGCAATTGCACGATCGCATTGCGGACGGACTTCGCTTTCTGGAAGGATTGCTGCAACAGGCGCGAGCGCGAATGCAGTCGACCGGGCGGCGCCGGGTGGTGCTCGCCGGGCTTCCGAATGCGGGTAAGAGCACGCTCTTCAATTTCCTCGCCGGGCAGGAAGCGGCGTTGGTCTCGTCCATTCCGGGAACCACCCGCGACTATCTGAGCGTGCCGCTCGACTGGAACGGCGTCGCCATTGACCTGGTCGATACCGCCGGATGGGAGGAGATCGAGGAGCGACAGGGGGAACGACAAGTCAATCAATCTGCCGACCTGTTCCGCGGCGATCAGTGGCGGCGTGCGGATCTGATCCTCTGGTGTTCCGCGTCGGACCAGGGGGCCGGGGCGGGTGTCATTGAGGAGCGCCTGAGAGCCCAGGTTGCTGGTGATGCAAAGCCCCTGGTGTCGCTGAGAACCAAAAGTGATCTGAATCGGCAACTTGACGATGCGGCGGATCTTCAGGTCAGTGCGGCGACTGGCGCCGGAATTGAGGCATTGAAAACGGCCGTCGTGGTCCGATTGCAAGGTGCGGCGGGGGGCGACGAAATCCTGGGCTCGACGGCGGCCCGCTGCCAGGAAAGCCTGCGAGGCGGAATCGATGCTCTGAACCGGGCCCGAGCAGCCGCCGAGTCCGCCCAGGGAGACGAACTGGTGGCTGTCGAGCTGCGTACGGCGCTCGACCGGCTGGGGGAGATCGTCGGACGGGTTTATACGGACGACATCCTCGACCGTATTTTCAGCCGATTTTGCATCGGCAAATGATGGGTCTCACTGTCCGTCAAGGCATCCCCCTGCTACAAATCCTGAGCGCGAACGGCTCTCGCGGGGAATTCCGTGTGGCTTGAAGAGCGGTTGTGGGAAGGCCGTGCGGTCAGCCCCATTTCGTCCGCGCGAGCATCGTTTCCCGCCATTTCCGTCGTGGCTTGGGTGGAATCGTTCCGATCCAACCGCTATACTGCGTCGCTTTCCCAATCCGGCCAGGTGGTTGCGGTCGGGAAACAGGCTCCACTCCGCTTGAGAACTGATCGATGCCGAAGCAGAAGACTCATAAGGGAATGAAGAAGCGGTTCAAGGTGACCGCCACTGGTAAGGCCAAGCATCGGACGGCCAACCGGGGGCACATCCTGGGCAAGAAATCGGGTGAACGAAAGAGGCGGCTGCGCGGCGACAGCGTGATTGAAGGCAAGGAAGCGAAGAATATCGCCGACGCCCTCCGGCCGTGTCTGTAAGAAGCGGCACCATTCAGAGAAGCAGCCCGTTCGCCGTCAGAATCGGCGGCGGTATGATCGAGGAATCCCATGAGAGTCAGTAGCGGCGTCGCACGGAAACGCTCGAAGAAGCGCTGGTTTAAGGCAGCGAAAGGCAACTTTGGCGGTCGCAGCAAGCTCCTGCGAACGGTCAAGGAAACAGTCGTCCGGGCGCGTGCTTTCGCGTACCGGGATCGTCGCAATCGCAAGCGGGAATTTCGCGCCCTGTGGATCGTGCGCATTAAGGCGGCTTGCCTGGAGCGTGGTATCCGCTATTCGACGTTCATTCATGGATTGAGTGTGGCTGGGATCACCCTCAACCGTAAGATGCTCAGCGAACTGGCCATTCACGAGCCCTCCGTCTTCGATGAACTGGCGGACGCGGCAAAAGCGGCCGCTGGCGTGAAGGCATAGTTTCGACCGTCTGGGTGATTGTCTGAAGCTGCGTGCGGCGATGGATCCGGTCCCCTGGATCCTCGCGTCCCCGGGGGGATGTCGCTTCGAGTGCACCGATGGATGCCGTTGCTGAGATTGGAGAGTACGAGCGGACGGCCCTTGCAGCCATTGCCGCCGCGGCTGATGCTGCGGGCCTGGAAGCCGTCCGTGTCGAGTTCCTTGGCCAGAAAAAGGGTCAGCTGAAGGAACTCCAGAAGCTTCTGGGCCAAGTCGCGCCCGATCAGCGTCCGGTGATCGGCAAGAAGTTCAACGAGGTCAAGGCCCGAGTGACGGCGGCGCTTGAGTCGCGGCAATCGACACTCGATCGACCGGCGAGTGCGGCGGCCGGCATTGATGTCACGCTTCCTGGCGTTCCGTTCCAGTTGGGCAAGCGACATCCGCTCAGCCAGACGATGGCCGAGTTCAAGTTGATCATGTCCCGTCTCGGATTCGACGCCGTCGATGGACCTGAGATTGAGGATGAGCAGCACAATTTCGAAGCGCTGAATATCCCGCCCATCCATCCGGCGCGCGATCCGCTCGACAATTTCTATCTGTCCGTTGCGGACCGCCGGACCGGCGGGCCGCTGCTGCTTCGCAGTCAGACGTCGACGGTGCAGATTCGGGTGATGGAGAACACTCCGCCTCCTGTGCGGATCGTCTCGCTGGGGCGCGTCTATCGGCCGGACACGATCGACGCGACCCATTCGTGCATGTTCCATCAGATGGAAGGGCTTTGGGTTGCGGAGCGGGTCACGCTGGCCGACCTGAAAACGGTCCTGCGGTTGTTCGCAACGTCGTATCTTGGCGACGATGTGGCAATTCGCTTTCGGCCCTCGTTTTTTCCGTTCACCGAGCCTTCGGTCGAAGTCGACATGCACTGGGGGGACGGCTGGATGGAAATCGGCGGCGCCGGTATGGTGGATCCGAACGTGCTGCGTGCCGTGGGGTATGATCCGGAGTGCGTGACGGGCTTCGCTTTTGGTCTGGGGATCGAGCGGTTCTGCATGCGGCGGCACCACATCACCGACATCCGCCGCTTTTACGAAAACGATGTCCGGTTTCTGCGGCAGTTTTGATGAGAGAGCTTTCAGTCATCCGCCGTCAGTCTGAATGGATTCGATGTCGCTGAGGGCGCTGGTGGCTGAACATCGACAACCGGGGGTGTCTCATGCGCTGGCAAGGCAGGCGGCAGAGTGAACACGTCGACGACCGGCGACGGGCGCCGGCGATGGTTCGAGTGGGCGGCGGCATCGGGATTCTGGGCTTTATCCTGCTGCTGATCCTGACCGGGGGCGACATTGGCAAAGTGCTGAACTTCATGGCTCAGCAACAGCCGGCCCAGGTGGGAGTGGAGCAGCCGGATCAGGAGTTGACGCCGGAACAGGAAGCACGCAAGGAGTTCTCCGCCGTCGTGCTGGCGGATACAGAAGAGGTCTGGACGGACATATTGCCCCGCTCAGAGGGCGTCGACTACAGAGAGCCCAAACTGGTGCTATTTCATGGCGCCGTGCAATCGGGGTGCGGTTTCGCGCAGGCACAGGTCGGACCGTTTTATTGTCCGGTCGATCAAAGCGTTTATCTCGATACGGGTTTCTTTGATGAGCTCGCCGACCGGTTCGGTGCGCCGGGTGATTTTGCACAGGCATACGTCATCGCGCATGAAGTCGGGCATCATGTACAAAACCTGCTGGGACTGACGGACCAGGTCCATGCCCAGAAGGCGAGGCTCAGCGAGGGCGACTACAATGCGCTCTCAGTGCGACTTGAACTTCAGGCCGATTATCTTGCGGGGGTGTGGGCCCATCACGCACAGAAGCGGTTCAACATCCTCGAGCCGGGCGACATTGAGGAGGCGCTCACCGCAGCGCAGGCGATTGGCGACGACCGACTGCAAAAACAGGCGCAGGGCTATGTCGTCCCGGATTCATTCACGCACGGCACGTCTGCCCAGCGAATGAAATGGTTCCGCAAGGGACTTGAAACCGGAGATGCGGCCGGCATGAACCAACTCTTCGAGTTGCCGGACAATCAGTTGTAGAGGGTCCGTCTCAGCGCTGGCCGCGATTGTAAGCTTCGAAACTTGCTCGTTCGCGTTCAATTCGCGCCGATTCGCGTTCTTTCTCATCGTCGGACAAGGTTTCGTCGAGCATGATGGCGGCGATCTGCTCCTCGAACTGGTCCTGAACCTCGCGGGCGAATCTCTGAGGTGCGTCTGGACTTCCCAGATTCGTTGTGCAGCCAGCGGTGCACAACAGGATCAATAACCACAAACGCTTCGCCATTGGAGCCTCGCGTCCATTTTTCAGGGCGATGAGAAGTCACGACTGCATCGAGCGGCGTCCAATTCCGGTCCGTCGCAGCGGCTTTCACGCCGTCCGGCGACAGAGGGCGGATCAATCCCACGAGAACGTCTCGCCTCCGCTCCGGCTCCCCAGGGCCCACCATGTGGGGCCGTCGATGTTGTCCGAGACGAACCGGACTGCGCCGTCACCCATGGCGACGTGGACGCCACCCGGGTGCTGACTGGACGCGGCAAAGGCCTGTCCGCCGTTGTACCAGGTGCCGTGGTGATAGCAGCTGTATCCGTTCGGCGGCATGAGGTGGCAGTAATGGTTGCCGGCGTCCGGCCAGCCGGAGATCCACCCTCCCTGACGGCGGTCCGATTGCGTGGCCGGTGTGGCCGTATCGCCCAGGTTTTGGCAGCGATCGCGAAGCGCCCCGAGGGTCTTGGGGGTGCTGTCGGTGTCGAACCACTTCACGCGGCGCTTGTCGTTGTAGTTCGTGGTTGGCTGCCCCACGAGGATCTCGGAGAAAGCCGCCGTGTTGGAGAGTCCGTCGGTGATGTCCCGGAACCGAACGGTCGCATTGGTCGCAGGGCCATGCGTATCGGCACTGACCGGCGGGGCATTGAGCGACATGCTGCCAAACCCGTTGGGAGCAGCCCATGCGTTGGCGCTGGGAACGGCCCGCTCGCCGCGAACGCCGGTTGCCAACCGGGGCCAACCATAGTTCACGACATAGTTCGTATTGGCCGACGTGTACTTCGAGTTCCTGAAGTTCTCTGACGGACAGGAGAATACAGCGATCGGGACTTCACTGGCCTCGATGTTATTCGCCTTCTGCGGGTCGTTGGGCGGCGTATCTCCTGTCTCCAGAATCCATCCAATTGCGTGGAAGTCGATGCGGTGATAGAGATTCGCCTGCTCCAGATAGGGGAGCAGTGCCGCCAGGGCGCTGAATTGCCCGCTTCCGGGAGGTGTGAGCAGATAGTTATGGTCCATCTGCGTCAGCGGCGTGGTCTCGTGCACGTCGTGGTAGTTATGAGCCGCCAGCGCAATTTGCTTCAAATGATTGCGGCACTGGGTGCGACGCGCCGCCTCTCGCGCCATTTGTACTGCCGGAAGAAGCAGCGCGATGAGAATTGCGATGACGGCGATGACGACTAGTAGCTCGATCAGAGTGAAACCGCGAACTCGACGTTGGCCCGAAACCATGGCGCTCCTCCTCAATGTTGAGAAACCCACGAAGTCAATTCCTGCGGATGCGAGGATCGTCCTTTGATGAACTCACCACTTAGTGCTCGAGATTGCCACCGATGGTCACCAGATTGGGACTGCGAATCAAGTGTTGCGGCAGTCTTAAATTGAAATCGGAGCGTTTACGAATACCGATGCGTGCTTTCACGCAAGGTCGCGAGGTTTCACGCACGTGGGTCCGCTTGTTCCATCATCCGAAGTGTCCGCGTGGGACGTCACCACGATCTCCTCGCTGACGATTCGGCTTCCTTTCCAAGCGACGTGAACGCGTCGCGCCACGACAGCCGATCTGTTCCGGGTGTGGGATTCGGTTTGTGGAAACGGCGGTCTCTGCCTGACCCCGTTGCGTGGACCGATCTGGCTGACCGCTGATGGTGCGAGCGCTTGGCGACCTTTCAACCGGCGTGCACAACAGCTTCGTTCGGCTGCCGGAGCAGATCGGCGACGTCCACGCTCGTATCGTAAGCGTGACGCAGGAAGCTGTCGTTGGACGTGTTCTCCAGCAGGCGACGCACAAGGTAGGCCATGCCGGGGATCGCTTGTCCAAACGGCATATACACCCGCACGCGATGGCCGAGTTCTGAGAACAGTTGCTGCTGCTCTTCGGCCATGCCATACAGCATCTGAATCTCCCATGCCTGATCGGGGACATCCGCGACCTTGGCCCATGCCATGGCATGAGACAGGCTCCGCAGGTTGTGGGAGGCGATCGCGGGCCGCAACCATTCAGCGTTTCGCATCAGGAATTCGGTCTGTTCCTCAAAGTTGGCGTCCGACTGCCATTTCTGCTGATAGACGGGGCAGGGCCAGCCGCGATAGGCGGAAACGACTGTTTCATAGTCCCAGTAAGCGCCTTTGACGAGCCGCACCCAGACGGGCGTGCCGCGCTCCTGCACCCAGGCGAGCAGGTTCTGCAGATCCTGCCTCGCTTCGGGCAGATACGCCTGAATGACAATCCCGCAGTCGGGCCAGTCGCGAAACTCGTCCTCGAGAAACACCTCTTTGAAGATCTCAAGCGTGAGGTCCTTATAGGCATAATGCTCCATGTCGATGTGGACATAGGCGTCGTGCTGACGAGCCGCACGGAGAATGGGCCGCAACCGCTCTTTCACGTGTTCCGCTGTTCCCTCTGGATCGATGGGCTTGAACTGACTGTCGAGGGCGGACAACTTGAGCGAGACATTGCAGCGAGGGATCCAGCCGAGGTTGTCGCGATCGAGCGTCGCGTTCTCGGGCCAGGCATTGACGAGCGGAGCCAGACCGGAGATGAGTTCGAGGTACTGTTGTTGATAGGCGTCGGCTTCCTTCTCGCTGACGACCGCTTCACCAAGCAAGTCGAGTGTAAAAGCCAGCCCCTGCTTCCGGAGTTTGGCCACCGATTGCAGCACTTGTTCGACCGACTCGCCGGCGATGAACCGTTCCGCCATCTTTCGGGCGTTGGTGCGGGCGTTGAGGGCCAGTGCCTTTCCGAGTAGTGAGTTGGGGGTGGAGACGTCCAGTCCCAGCCGCGCGGCCCACGGCAGTTTGCTTCTCACTTCCTC
>JAHBXU010000350.1 GCA_019636315.1 Planctomycetaceae bacterium
GATCATCGCATGACGCGACGATCACTCAGGCTGAGTGATCAGCCAACCCGAACGCGGAAAGCCTTCGTCCACACCCGCCAAGCCCACGCGTCTGCCCGAATAGTCGTTCTCCCGATGCGAACCCGGTAAGCTGTCATCGAGAGAATCGACTGCAAAATAAGAACCGGTCTTCCCACGCCAGCCGCAGGAGCCTGCACCATGAGCATCAGTCGGCGTCAGTTCCTTAGAGATTCCGGACAAGCCATCACCGTACTGGCGCTGACCGGGTACAGTCATGCGGCGCTGCGAGCGGAAGGATCGGCAGTGGACGCCAGGCACTATGAGGTCACCGGCGTCGAACGAACGACCGCCCGGCTGGAGTATCGCCCGGTCCCCCGACGCAATATGGATCGCGAGATCCCCCACTGGAGGTACGTCGAGATCTGCGACGTCACGCTCAAGTGCGGCGTCACCGGCGCCGGCGAGACGCTCCTGTATTACACCTGGGGCGCTACGGACGACGAAGACGTCCAGCGGGTGATCGGCAAGAACGCCGTCGAGATGATGTGGGACGACAGCCTGGGAGCCGGCCTGCAGATGGCCCTGTTCGACGCCGTGGCCAAAGCGGCCGACGTGCCTGCGTACGCCCTCATGGGGACGAAGGTCCATAACACGACGGCCCTCTCCTGGTGGAACATCGACACCTCCGCGGAGGACATGGCCGCGGAATGCCAGGAGGCGTATCGCCTCGGCTATCGCTCCTATAAGACCAAAGGACGCCCGTGGTACGACATCTGGAAACAGATGGACACGACGGTTCCTCACGTGCCGCCGGAATTCAAGATCGACATGGACTTCAACGACACACTGCTCACGGCCGAGCAGGGCCTGCCCATCCTGGAGCGGCTCGACAAGTACCCGCAGATCGACATCTATGAATCCCCCATACCGCAGGGCGACGTCGAGGGGAATCGAAGAATCGCCGATGCGACGAAGACAAAAATCGCCATGCACTATGGCACACCCGCACCGGCGGTCGTCGTGCAATCGGGGTGTTGCGATGGATTCGTGGTGAGCCGCGGCGCGACGGCCCGCATGGCGACCGCCCGCTTCTGTGAAGAGGTTGGTTTGCCGTTCTGGCTCCAGATGGTGGGCGCCGGGCTGACGGCCGCGTTTTCACTTCAGAATGCGGGCGTGATGAAACAAGCCGTCTGGCCCGCGGTGAATTGCCATCAACTCTACGAGAACGATCTCCTCATCACGCCCATTACGCTCGACGAAGGCTACGCGGCTGTGCCGGATCGGCCCGGCATTGGATATGACATCGATCGCGACGCCCTGCAGAAGTACAAGGTTCCCAAGCCCCCCGCCCGCCCTGAACCGGAGCGGCTCATTGAGACGACCTGGTCAGACGGCCGCCGCATGTATACAGCGAACGACGGCAAGGTGAATTTCATGCTCACCGCCGGTCAGCAGGGGAAGTACCCCTTCTACGTCGACGGCGCCGACACGCGGCTGGTCCCCAACGACGGTTCAACACGCTGGCGCGCGCTGTACACCAAGGCCCGCGAGCAAGGCCCGATCGACGGGTGAGCCACCGCGCCCCACACGGGCACTGCACATCGAAGCCCGAGGCGCCAGCGAGGAAAATCACGGAACGCCCTCGCCGACGCGTCGGGTTACGGGCAGAAGGCAGCCCAGTTCTGCTGACCCGTGCGGCTCAAGGCGTTACGCCGCACCGGACTCGCTGATGAGGTAGCGAGCGACGACGTCTTCGTTGAGCGTGACTCCGAGACCGGGACGGTCGGGGATTTCGATTACGCCGTTCTCGGCTTGAACGCGCTCGATCGTGAGTTCGTTGCGGATCGGGGAATCCTCCACGCAGTCTTCAAACAGGAACGCATCGCGGCACGTGCTCAACCAGTGCAGGCTGGCGGCGGCCGTAATGGGCGACGTGTAGAAGTGATTGCAGGGCCGCGCACCGATCTCTTCAATGCGGGCTCTCAAGTAGGCAGCTTCTGTAAAGCCATTGCGCGACAGGTCGACCTGGTACACATCGAGCGCATGACGGTCGATCAGTGGACGAAACGATTCGCGTCCGCATTCTCCTTCACCGGCGGCGATTGGCACCGGGGACCGGTCGCGGAGCCAGATATACCCGTCGACGTCCGCCTCGCGGAGCGGTTCTTCGAGCCAGTCGATGCCGAACTCGGCAAACCGCTCCGCGCGGCGGAGCGCCGTTCGTGCGTCCCAGACGCAGCCGGCATCGATCAGCAGCGTCGCATCCCCGATGCCTTCGCGTGCCCCGCGGACGAGTTCAATGTCGAGTGCCTCCGACTGTCCCATCGGCTCCCAGCCGAACTTGACCGCGCGATAACCGGCTGTGGTCCACCGGCGTCCAATGTCGGCTGTCTGTGCACCGTCCCGACCAAACAGGATCGATGCGTACGCCTTGAGCGAATCGTGTTGCTTCCCGCCCAGGAGCCGGTGGATCGGTTCGCCATAGTGCTTGCCTTTGAGATCCCACAGCGCCAGGTCTATGGCAGCCATCGCCGCGATGGTGACGGACGTCCGCCCGTAGTACATCGTGCGGCGATACATCTTTTGCCACAATCGTTCGGTTTCGAGCGGGTTCTCCCCGATGAGCAGCTCGCGCAGCCCGCACGCAATATTATGGCTGAACGGGGCGTCGATGATCGCCTTCACCACCTCAGGTGATGCGTCCGCCTCACCGATCCCTTCCAGCCCGCTGTCCGTGCGAACCCGGACAATGACGGCGTCCTGGCTGCTGGCGGTCTTGGCTGCGACGGCAGGCACGCGGAGAATCTGGCAAATGACCTGGGTGATCTTCATCGGCGGCTCTCGAGAGGGGCATGCGGCTGGCTGATGTATTGATGAGGCAGTAATGTAGCGATCGCATGCCATGAAATGAACGGGCGTGCCGGGGGGCTCTTCCAGGCTGAGTCGGTCGAGGAGTTTGTCATGCATCGTCGCGAGTGGTTGCAGCAGTCCGGGCGGGCGGCGATTGTCGCTGCGGCATCGGCCCTGCGACCCTTGACCCGAGCCGGCGATGGGGGCGCGCCGGCCGAGCCGTCTTCGTCATTTCTCACGCGGGGCGTCGTGCTGCTGCCATCGGATCTGGAGGAGGTCGACTGGCCCGAAATTGCCCGCAGCGCAGGCCTCAGCACGATCGCGAAGCATGGATCGCCGCGCAGCGTCGCGGAGTTCATTGGCAGCGACGCTGGGCGAACGTTTCTCGACAGAAGTCACGAGTTCGGTCTCCACGTCGAGCACGAGCTGCACGCCATCAGCGATCTGCTGCCCCGCGACCTCTTCGCGAAGCATCCGGACATGTTCCGCATGAATGACGATGGAGTTCGCATTCCCGACGCGAATTGCTGCGCGCATTCACGCGAGGGACTGGAAGTCATCTGCGAGAATGCTCTGAAGTACGCGCATCTCCTGCGGCCCACGACGCACCGTTACTTTTATTGGCTCGACGATGTCGCGCCGACTTGTCGATGTCCCAGGTGCAATCCCCTGAGCGACTGCGAACAGGCTGTTCTTGTGGAGAATGCCATCCTTGAGGGCCTGCGAACCGTAGACCCGGAGGCGAGCCTGTCGCACCTGGCCTATGTCGGCACCCTCCCGCCGCCGAAACAGGTGACGCCGGACCGCGGATTGTTTCTCGAATTCGCACCGATCGAACGCTCGTGGACGCATCCGTTGGCTGAACGCGATGCGACAGGACGGAGCGGACGAGGTCGTCCCAAGCCGTCGCACGGCCAGACGCTGGACATTCTCGACGCCAACCTGGAGGTCTTTCCCCGCGAAACCGCCCAGGTGCTTGAATACTGGCTGGACTCGTCGCTGCACAGTCAATGGAAGCGGCCCGCCCAGCGCGTCCCCTGGAACCGGGAGATCCTTCGCTCCGATCTCGATGAGTACGGCAGTCGCGGCATCCGTCACATCACATCGTTTGCCGCGTGGATCGACGCGGACTATGTGGAACGATTTGGTTCACCCGATTTCGTCACCGAGTACGGGGCGGAATTGGCGCGTGCGCGTCCACGCTAAACGGCGCACCTTCGACCGTCGTCCACGACGACATTGATCTGACTTACTTCGGTTCAAGGACCCCCCGATGCACCACATTTCTGCGACTTTCTGGCCCCGTTGCGTACGTTCCATCGGCGTGGCATTGTCTCTTGTCATCATCGAATCGACGGCCATCGCGGAAACACCGGAACCATCGCTGGATGACGTCGCTGTGGTCGACCGGTTGGGCGAAGAGGCGGCTCAGGCGCTCTTCCAGTCCTATGAGTACGACCGCTCGATTCCGCTCGAGGCGCGCATTGTTGAAAAACGGGAGAAGAGCGGAGTGACGCGAGAGAAGGTCGTCTTCCGCGGCGTTCAGGGGTTCTTCGTGCCGGGGTATCTGGAGTACATGACGGCGGGAGACGATCCGCGTCCCTGCGTGCTGTTGCTGCATGGTTGGTCCGGATCGAAGGATGCCTGGTGGCAGGACGACAACTACATCAGCGGCGGCAATGTGCGTCGAGCCCTGCTGGAAGCCGGATGCGCGGTGCTGGCGCTCGATGCCCAGTGTCACGGCGACCGCATCGCACAAAACGACTTCGCTCCCGTGAACCATTACGCGGCGGAGGACGATCCGCAGCCGCGCAAGGGTTACTTCACGCAGAATGAGATCTACATTCAGACGACGCGTGACTATCGGCGGGCGATCGACTATCTCGCATCGCGACCCGACATCGATGCGAGCCGCATCGGGATGCTGGGCTATAGCATGGGAGGCACACAGACGTACCTGCTGACGGGGGTCGAGCCTCGGATTAAAGTTTCGGTGGCGGTTGCAGCGCCGCGGGAGAAGTCCAAATGGTCGCCCATCGCTCCACAGAACTTCGTCCGGGGGATTGGCGCACGCCCCTTTCTGGACATCATGGGGACGCAGGATTCGATGTGCCCTGTCCCACACGCAAGAGGACGTCAGGCACTGATCGAAAGTCCGCTCACCAAGCAATTGTTTGTCGAAGGGGAACATCGACTCCCCAGCGACTGGGTCCCTGATGCGGTCGCGTGGATCATGCAGCACCTGTGATCCTGTGCGGGACGGACGCCCGCGAGCGTTGACGCATCACCCCAGCGGCTGCTCGTCGAGGTGATAGTCCCAATGCCCGTCGGGGCCGCGGTCGCGGGTCAAACGGTAGCGGTGATGGAAGACGGTCGACGTCTGAAAGCCATCGGCGTCCGATTGGACGGCAACCAGCGACGTGTCCCCACGCTGCAGGATTGTGAACACC
>JAHBXU010000351.1 GCA_019636315.1 Planctomycetaceae bacterium
TCCTCCGCCGACACTCCGAATGCGCGCGCTTCAACTGTTCGCCATTCTCTGCCTTGGCCTGTATGTCCTTAACCTGGGCTATGGATTTGATGGGACGTTCGAGCGGCTGGGATCGTATCGTTTCGTCAGCCGCGCGTTGAGTGGACAGGCGCAATCAGCCGCAGAGGCTGCATCCGGTGCGAATCGCTTTTCTGATACCTGGCTGGCAGAAGTCCCGCTGCCCGTGCCGCGCGATTTTTTGTCAGGGTTGGACATCCAACGGCGCGAGTTCGAACAGGGGAAGTGGTCTTACCTCCGCGGTGAATGGAAGCACGGAGGCTGGTGGTGGTATTACCTGTACGCAGCCATGATTAAGGAGCCGCTGGGGACGTGGTTGCTCATCGCAATCGCGGTCATCGCCGCCTGGAGAAATCCCGCCGAAGAACAATCGGCACGCGACACGCTCATCCTCCTCGCACCGGGATTGTTGGTGCTTCTCCTGGTGAGTTCGCAGACAGGATTTAATCGATATCTGCGATATGCGCTGCCGGCGTTTCCGTTTTTCTTCATCTGGGCGTCGCAGGCAGTGCGTCTTGCGGCGTCCGCGCCGCGGCGGTGGAGTCTGCCGGTTGCTGCCGCGTTGTTATGGTCGGTCGCAAGCAGTCTGTGGATCTATCCTCACAGCCTGTCGTATTTCAACGAAGCGGTTGGGGGGCCGTCGGGCGGTCACCGGCATCTGATTGACGCGAATATCGACTGGGGACAGGACCTGTACCGACTCCGCGACTGGCTGCAGGCCCATCCCGACCGAGTTCCCCTCCGCGCCGCCTGTCAGGCATTCGTGCCTCTCGACCAGTTGGGGGTAACTTTCGGACAAGTCCCCGCATCGCCGGAATCGGGCTGGTTCATCATCAGCCGGCATGATCGTCACCGCCGGGACGGAGCCTTCGCCTACTTCGAGTTAATCGAGCCGGTCGACCGTATTGGCGAGTCAATGGACGTGTACCACATCACTGAAGATGCGGCGGAGAAAATCCGCCGGGCCATCGAGTCGGCGTCTCGGTGAATGGCCCCATTGACGAACGAATCACCATGTCAGGGAATGTCGGGAGACGATCACAGCCGATGCGATCGCCGCCCACGGAGAGTTTCGATTCGCGGTGAAGCCGCCTCACCGCAACGCGGCTGCAATGGCGTTTGAGAGCCGCGCGAGGTGATTGCCGGATTGCTCAAAAGGTCGCGTCGAGAGGATCACCGCAGCCGCGTTCTGGTCAGGATCGATCCAGAACATCGTCCCCGTTGCTCCCCAGTGTCCGTAGGTTCGCGGGCCGACCAGATCGCCGTACGACGCGGCATGTGCGGGCCAGTTGAGCCTCCACCCAAAGCCCCACGGGCGCGTGCGGCGGTCTGCTTCCGGGATTTCTCGCAACGAACAGAGCTGGTTCGTCGTCGCGGTCGTGATGGTGCTCGGCGAGAAGATGCGGACGCCTCCCCATTCTCCACCGGCAAGCATCATACGGCAGAACACCGCGAGATCGCGCGGCGTTGTGAGCAATCCCCCCCAGGGCGCTCCGAGTTGACGCCAATAGCGACTGTTCCAGTTCCAGTTCGCCTGTCCAACCTGTTCTGCTTCGACGGCCACTTCGACGATTCGATCAACACGGGGAGCATCCCCTTCAAACCAGTCGTCCGGCGCACCGAGCGACGTGCCGTGCATTCCCAGCGGATCAAAGATGTGTGATCGCAAAAATTCGCGGCACGGCAGTCCGCTGACGCGGGAAACAATCTCGGCCAGCAGCACAAAGCCCATGCTTTGGTACTGCACGCCGCTTCCAGGAGGGAAATCGAGCGTGACCGCCAGAGCGCCGGAAAGAAACGACGTCAACGGGGAATTGGTTTCCCGGAGTCGACGGTTGTGAGGCAGCATGTCCGGCAGCCCGGATGTATGCGTCAGCAAGTGCCGCACAGTCATTGACCGCTTGGATGGCGCGTCGAACTCCGGAATCAGATCGACCACGCGCTCGTTGAGCGCCAGTCTCCCCTGCTCCACAAGCAACATGGCTGCCATCGCAACAAATGGCTTGGTGAGCGATGCGACGAGGAACACTGCGTCGTCGCGCAGAGTGCCCGGATCGTCATTAAGACGCTGCCGGCCGAACATCAGGGGACGTTCCAGACAACGACCGTTTCGCACCAGGTCAACCGCCAGGGCGGGGACAGCGCCTTCGTCCGTCATTGACGACGCGAGCGCCAGGACGCGACTCCATGCGGACGGGTCAATGCCGAACTCGTCAGGTGCGATCATGAGGGCGCTGCGGACTGCAGGAGATTCGACATGAGCGGACGCTGAGGGCACGCCTCGATTTGTGCCGTTGTCTGTGAGGGATCATCGAGGGGATCTGCGTGGTAGCCGTTGCGTGGCCGTCAATCAGACGTTGGTTGTGTCGACTTCGCGCACATCAACGAGTCGATCGAACATCGTCACCGACAACACCTCGCGCACTTCGGGGGACGGGTTGTAGACGCGGATCGACAAGTCAAGATGCCGCAACGAAGCCATCAATCCCAGCAAGCCGCTGGGAATCAACCGCACGCCGGTAAGGTCGAACGCAACGACCTTGGCTCCATGCTGTCTTACAACGTCGAGGATTTCATCCCGCGAATCCGCGACGCTGATGTCATCAACGATTACCTGTCCTCCGAACCCCACGACTGTCGTCGGGCCGGCCTCGTAGACTTTGAGTCGTTCCGATCGGATGGTCATCCTTTCCGGCCCCGCGAGAGGTATAGCGCCGAATGCGAGGCGTCACGCAACGGTCTCCTGTCAATCGGCTAGCCAGAGTTTACCAGTTCGTCAGCCAATTTTCGAGATTCCCGGATGCGTTCAGCAGAACTCATGGAGAGAGGCCATCCACAGCGGACGGACCTGACCGCAGCGGGCTTCGCTCCGTCCTTCTTGATGACTCTGCCCGGATGACGATGCCCGCAAGAACAGAGCAGCCGCGACGCCCCCCAGGAGAAAGACGACGCCACTGCCGGCCCAACCCATCATACTCCCATGCGACTTTGAATCAGGAACGCCCAACAACTCGAAATCGCATCACAATTGGGTTAAGGGCGTTGGGTCGCACAAAGCCTCAACATTGGGGTGTTGAGGTTTTTGGACAGATGACCCGTTGATTCGGCGAATGTGGTGCGCGTCAGTCAGTGCGTGGCGGGGAGAACGGCCGGGTCTATTGTCGCGGTTCATAGCGCAAGGCGACTGCGCCCGAGGGGAACTCCAGCCGGCTCACGAGTCTCAAGACGACGTGCTTCGACAGCCCCGCGAACAACGTTGGCCCGTGGCCGGCCAGCCGGGGATGCACGATGAACTCGTACTCATCGATCAATCCCAGTTCGGCCAACGCCAGCGGGAGCTTGACGCCTCCCACGAATATCCCTTTTCCCGGCTGACGTTTGAGTTGTCGAACCGCCTCCGCCAGCTCCCCCCGCACGAGTTCCGCGTTCCAGTCGACCCGCTTCAGGGTGCTCGACACGACATACTTCTTTGCTGCATCGATCGTGCGGGCGAACGGTTCCGTCCATTCGGGCCTCGCTTCTGCACCGGCCCGCGGCCGAAAGGCGGCCTCCATCATTTCGTAAATGACGCGGCCAAAGAGGAGGGCGTCGGCCCGATTGAGGTTCTCGATCGCGTGACGATGCAACTCTTCATCCGCAGGGATAGCGCAATGATCGCAGCATCCGTCCAAGGTCACATTGATGGAATATCGAAGCGGGCGCATGAAAGGCTCCTGACTTGAGTGGTCCCACTCCCGAACGTGGGGCACGGTGTTGCCGGACATCGGGGGATTCGGCCGAGAACCGCAGAATGTCCTCACTCCGAAGTTCAAGACCATGAAGATATCAAACGTGAACCGGATGCGGCTTGGTTTCGGCCGAAGCGGCTCCGCGGGGAACGCATGGAGCGACTTCCAGCGGGGTCGCCACGCATCCGTGGCCATTGCAATCGAAAGTCACCGGCAGTCGCAAGAGGGATGGTCGCTGCGGTACGTGGCAGCCGCATTCTTGAAGCAGAGCCCCGATTCCCAGGAAGACTTTGATCACCATTTCCATGATCTCGATTACAATCCGGTGAAGTACGGCGACATCTCCGGACTTTACCAACAGCACGCAGCGAGCTTCGACCGCCGGGCGGCGACCGGAGTTGACCCGAGTCATTGGCGTCGCGGCAGGTGGAGCGTGGCCAACGTGGTGAACCACCAGAACGCTCGCGGGGCCAGTCGTAACGATGCGATAAACGATCGACACCAGGAGAATGGGAAATGATACGCCAGGCTTGTCGGAATGGTCATCGGGTGTTGTGCGCGGTCGTGGTGCTGTGCGTGCCTGTTGTGGCGAGCGCCCAGCCTCAAGTGGCAGGCGGGGATTCGGAATCGAATCGCATGACTGTGTTTGAGGACGTTCGTATTTTTGACGGCAAGAGCGGCGAGCTGTCGCCGTCGTCTCACGTGCTTGTCCGCGGCAACAAGATCGAGCGCATCTCGGCCCAGCCGATCCCGACGGACCGGCGTGCGGACACGGTGATCATCGTCGGTAACGGTCGGACGTTGATGCCGGGCCTGATCGACATGCATTGGCACACGATGCTGGTGCGACCGACGCCGGCTCAGTTGATGTCCTGGGACATTGGCTATGCGAACCTGGTGGCGGGGGATGAAGCCACGGACACACTGATGCGCGGGTTCACCACCGTACGCGACCTGGGGGGCCCGTCATTCGGGCTCAAACGTGCGATTGATGACGGAGTGATCGCCGGTCCACGCATCTATCCGTCGGGCGCCATCATCACCATCACGAGCGGTCATGGCGACTTTCGCCAGTCGTTTGAGGTGCCGCGAAAACCTGGAGTGTTGTCGCGGATGGAACTGCTCGGTGGCAGCATGGTGGCAGATAGTCCGGATGAGGTGCGGATGCGGGTTCGCGAACAGCTTATGTTGGGGGCCACGCAGATCAAACTGACGGCGGGCGGCGGCGTGGCGTCGCCGCACAGCCCGCTCGACGCGTCGACATTTACAGAGGAAGAACTGCGCGCCGCCGTGGAAGCGGCTGAGAACTGGGGGACGTACGTCACGGTGCATGCCTACACGTCGGCATCCATCCAACGGGCAATTGCCGCAGGGGTGAAGTGCATCGAACACGCGCACCTGATGGACGAAGCGACCGCCCAACTGATTGCCGAACGGGGCATCTGGTTGAGCACGCAACCGTTTCCGCCGGAGATCGCGGACGCGTTTCCTCCAACCTCGTTTGAACGAGC
>JAHBXU010000352.1 GCA_019636315.1 Planctomycetaceae bacterium
ATGGCGTCACTGCAAATCGACAAACTGCTGGAAACTGTGGTCAAGGAGAGTTGCAGCGATCTGCACATCGTCACCGGTCAGCCTCCGGTGGTGCGGCACGGCGGCCGGATGAAGCGGTTGGAAACCAAGTCCATGGATGGCGAGGATACCACGGCGCTCATGAAGAGCATCACGCCGGAACGTAATCAACAGGAACTCCAGGAGATCGGCGGGACCGACTTCGGCTTTGCCTTCGGAGATAAGGCGCGCTTTCGCGTGGCCGTCTTCAAGCAGCGCGGTCAAATCAGCATGGTCCTGAGGCGGATTCCCAATGAGTTCCTGAGCTTTGAGCAGTTGGGGTTGCCGCCGGTGATCAGTGAGCTGATCACCCGGCCGCGCGGATTGTTTCTGGTCACAGGCCCCACCGGCAGTGGCAAAACCACGTCGCTGGCCAGCATGATCAACTACCTCAACGAGAATCACGACCATCATATCATCACGCTCGAAGACCCGATCGAGTACTACCACCATCACAAGCGGTCGACCATTAACCAGCGGGAGATTGGCGTCGACGTCCCCAGCTTCCCCGAAGCGCTGAAGCGGGCCCTCCGTATGGACCCCGACGTCATCCTGGTCGGCGAAATGCGCGATCTGGAAACGATTGAATCGGCCATTACCGCGGCCGAAACCGGTCACATTGTGTTTGGCACGCTCCATACCACCGGCGCCCAGGGCACCGTCGACCGCATCATTGACGTGTTTCCCACGAATCAGCAGGAGCAGATCCGCACGCAGTTGTCGGTGTCGATCATCGGCATCCTCAGCCAGGCGCTCCTGCCGCGAAAACCAAAAGGTCTTGTTGCTGCCTATGAGATGCTGGTCGTCACGCCCGCCATCGCCAACCTGATTCGTGAGGCCAAGACGTACCGCATCAATTCGTCGATCCAAACTGGCCGCAAATACGGAATGCAGCTTCTGGATGATGCGCTGTTCGACCTGTGGCGCAAGGGCCTGTGTGACGAGCGCGATGTCATTACGCGTTCGGTTCATCCCGGTGAACTCAAATCCAAAATTCAGTTGGCCAAAAAGGGACTGCTGGAAGAGGGCGACGAAGAAGACGAAGACTTGGAAGACGCGTGAAGCGGGCGGCTTGGCGGCAAGCCTTTCGGGCGTATGCCGGATGACGTGAGATCACTCACCACTTACCCCCTTCGGACATCATGGCGCAGCGCAAACTCGGTCAGATTCTGGTCGACCTCGGCTACCTGAGCGAGGATCAGTTGTGGGACGTGCTCGAAGAGCAGAAGCAGTCCCCCGGCGAGGTCATCGGCCAGGTCGCCAAGGCAATGGGCCTCGTCACCGAAGACCAGATTACCGAGGCGCTGGCCGAGCAGTGGGGGATGCCGGTCGTCAATCTGGAGGAGACCAACATCTCCCCCAAGGTGTTGGAACTCGTCCCGCAGACGATGGCCGACATCTATAAGATCATGCCCATCTCCTTGAAGGACAACGTCCTCACAGTGGCGATGGCTGATCCGCAGAACGTCGCCGCGCTCGACGATCTGCGAAACTTTCTCGGCTACGATGTGCGCGGGGCGGTGTCGTCGCTCACCGACGTGGAACAGGCCATCGCGCGGTTCTATGCGACCCGCGAGGAAGACAGCATTGAGGGGGTCATCGAAGCGCTCGAAGGGCTCGAAATCGGGACCAAGAGCCTGATGGCCAGCACTGGACCGATTGATATCGGCGGCGAGGAGGAACTCTCCGAGACCCAGCCCATCCGCAAACTGCTCAACATGGTGATGCTGCTGGCCATCAAGGACCAGGCCAGCGACATCCACTTTGAACCATTTGAGGACGAATTCAAAATTCGCGTCCGGGCCGACGGCGTGCTCTATGAAATGGTCCCGCCGCCGCGGCACCTGGCCAACGCCATCGTCACCCGTATCAAGGTGATGGCCGAACTGGATATCGCTGAGCGTCGTCTCCCCCAGGACGGCCGCATCGAATTGAACGTCGGCGGCAACGCCGTCGACCTCCGCGTGAGCGTGTTGCCCACCATGTTTGGCGAGTCGGTCGTCATGCGGGTGCTCGACCGCACCGTCGTCCAGCTCGATCTGAACAAGATTGGGATGGATCCCAATACGCTCAAGCGGTTCCGCGACATCATCCAGCGACCGAACGGGATCGTCCTGGTGACCGGTCCGACGGGCAGCGGTAAAACGACCACGCTGTATTCGGCGCTTAACGAACTGAACGACATCGAAACCAAGATCATCACGACCGAAGATCCGATCGAGTACGACATCGACGGGCTGATTCAGGTGCCGGTCAACCCGGACATCGACGTGACGTTCGCCAACGTGCTTCGCGCCATCCTGCGGCACGATCCGGATAAAATTCTCGTCGGCGAGATCCGCGACTACGAAACAGCCGAAATCGCCGTCCAAAGTGCTCTCACCGGCCACCTCGTCTTCAGTACGTTGCACACAAACGACGCTCCCACCGCCATCACGCGTCTGCGCGATATGGGGGTTCCGCCGTTCCTCATCACGGCCACGGTGGAGGCCGTTCAGGCGCAGCGTCTCGTACGCCGCATCTGCGTCGAGTGTCGCACCGAGTTTGAACCGAGCGACGAGCTGCTGATGGAGCTTCAGCTCCCGCTCGATACGGCGCGTCAGTATCGCTTCTATTACGGCAAAGGCTGCCCGCGGTGCAATAACTCGGGCTATAAAGGCCGGACGGGCCTGTATGAAATCATGGATATTACCGACGACATTCGCGACATGATCGTATCGGATGCGTCGATCGACGATATGCGAAATCTGGCCCGTAGCCAGGGCATGACCAGCCTCCGCGAAGCGGGACTTAAGCTCATCTTCGACGGCGTCACCACCATCGACGAAGTCGTGAGAGAAACGGTCATGGAAGATATCGAATGATGGGGCGGCCTGATCACGAAGGCCGGTCGTGCACATCAGAGCTTTCGGAAGCTCATCGTTTGGCAGAAAATCAGGGAACTGGCGGCGGCAATGGATGAACTCTCTCGCTCGATTCCACGTGACGAGACGTTTGGACTCACATCACCGATCGGGAGCGCGGCTGTGTCCGTCCCATCAAAGATCGCCGCGCTTCACGTCGGGCGGACGCCGGAGAATATAGCGAACAACCTTTGACGAGCAATCGGCTCACTCGGAGAGATCGAAACATCGGCTTTGCTGGTTCAACACCTGGCTTCGCATCGCAGGAGTCTACGAACGCAGTCAGAGAGCTCACTGTGAAGGAGTCGGTCGAGTTGCACGAGACCTTGAAGCTTCTCTCGACCAGGACGAACTCATCGGCAGATCAACTTACCAACACGTCAACTCGCGGAGCGCGCCATGCCGACTTTTACTTATGAGGCGATGGACAACACGGGTCTGGAGATCAAGGACACCATCGATGCGCCGTCGGAGCAGGAAGCTCAGACGATGATTCGCGAGAAGGGGTTCTTCGTCACCAAGATTTCAGAGAAGACCAGTCGCAAAAAGGGCAAAACGGCCGTTGCGACAAAAACGCAATCGAAACAGCGCAAGAAGGCCAGCGGCGGCCTGTCGATCGGTGGTGTGCGGCCCAAGCAGTTGTGCACCTTTACGCGTCAGCTCTCGACGCTGCAGGACGCCGGCCTCCCCATTCTGCGGTCGCTCCGCATTCTCGAAGGGCAGGCCAAGCCCGGACCCCTCAAGGCGTCGCTCGTCGGCGTGATCGAGGACGTCGAATCGGGCAATACGCTCTCCGAGGCGATGGCCAAGCAGCCCAAGGCCTTCGACAACCTGTATGTGAATATGGTCAAAGCCGGAGAGGCCGGCGGCGCCCTGGAAATCATTCTCCAGCGCCTGGCCGAGTTTAAAGAGCGCGCCCAGTCGCTCAAGCGGAAGGTCCAGGGGGCGATGGTCTATCCCGTCGCCGTCATTACCGTCGCGACGTGTATCGTCGGCTTCATTATGTACTGGATCATTCCTAAGTTTAAGGACATCTTCAACGATTTCGGTGTCGAACTGCCGGCCATTACCATCTGGCTCATTAAGGCCAGCGACTGGGTGGTGAACTACTTCTACCTGATTCCGGCTATCCCCATTGGATGCTGGTTGTTCATCAAGATTGTGAAGAAGAACAGGACGGGCGCTTACATTGTCGACAGAATTACGATGAAGATCCCCATTATCGGGCAGATCGTCTCGAAATCGACTGTTGCCAGAACGAGCCGCACGTTAGGGACGCTCATCTCGTCAGGGGTGCCGATTCTCGAAGCACTCAGTATCGCCCGCGATACGGCGGGCAACGAGGTGTTTCGCAAAGCGTTCGATCATATTCACCAATCGATTCGTGAGGGAGAATCGATGGCGGTGCCGCTCAAGGAAACCCGCATTGTCGACGACCTGGTCGTCAACATGGTGGACGTGGGTGAAGAGACCGGAGCGCTCGACAATATGTTGTACAAGGTGGCCGACGTCTATGAAGAGGAGGTCTCCGTCCTTGTCGAAGGCCTCATCAATATGCTGGAGCCGCTGATGGTGGTCGTCCTCGGCCTGATCGTCGGCTTCATCGTCATCGCGTTGTTCATGCCGCTCGTCAAGCTCCTTAACGAACTGGCGTAGGTGGGCGGAGAGTTCCGTGTCGCGAGTGGAGAGCATGGAACCAGATCCTGCTCCCGATCCTCTGTTCGCTATTCCCTCATCAATCACCATGTCTTTCCGGCGAATTCACCGACCGACGCACACCGCGGCACCGAACGTGCTGATTGGTCGATGGTTCTCCATTTTTTGCATCATCTCAGCACGGATGTGCAGCGGTGCGATGCACTGCGGTTCCGCACGGCGGTATTTCGCTGCACTTTTCCGGCCGGACGCCTCCTGGGCGCAAGACGCCTTCCCACATCGTAGGAGCCTGCTATGTCTCCCCGGATGACTCGTGGTCGACGCATAGAATCTGCACGCGGCCACGCCCCAGCCCCCCAGCGCCCGCCCGCCCCGCGCGGCGGCACCGGCTGCGCCGCATCCTCCTTGCGCTCCTCGCCACCGTGCTGATCGTCGCCTCGGGCGTGATCGGCGGGGTTGGTTGGGTCGGCTCGGAGCGCCTGATCCACCAGCCGCATAAGACTTTCGCGCGGCAGGTCGCCGACTATCCCAACCTGCACGGCGAGGAGATTGCCGTGCTGAGCAGCACCGGCGTCACGATCTCCGGAACCTTCTTCCCCGGCCGCAGCCGGGCCACGATCGTGATTTCTCACGGCTACGGCAACAATCGCTACGAGGTGCTCCCCTGGGCCGAC
>JAHBXU010000353.1 GCA_019636315.1 Planctomycetaceae bacterium
CTTATGTGAGCAATCATCCAAACTGCAATAGCCGCTGCAATGCCGACGAGAGGAAAGGCGGAATGAGAATCAGCAACCAGCCAATGCGGCGAATGTCCTTCACTTCATCCAACACAATCGGAATCTGATACCACCGCGGGCGCACAACCATCAGCAGGCCCAGACTCAGCGTGATCCAGATGGGTGAAGTCAACGGATGCGATGAGAACGCACTGGCCGGCAACCACGGCTGCAAGGGGAGTCCGTGCATCGATCGCCAGACGTAAACGGCCATCAGCAGGACGGCGAGCGCGGGACTGAGCCGTTCTTCTTGACCGAATCGCGACGCCGTCGGACGTGCAGTCGGTTTGGACTGCGACGCTTGCTGCCGACGGGCCTGAACCTGCCGCGCATATTCCCAGAACGCCCGCTCGGCGGCCGCGGCCGTTTCCGACTGCCGCGAGGAACTGCGACGCTGAGCGGCGGCCGCCTGCTGCCGCCGATACTCTTCACGGTCGGCGTGCTCCTGGCGGCGGCGGCGCGCGTATCTCTGACGCTCATGATCGTTGGTGAGGACCGCATACGCCTCGGCGACCTCTTTGAACCGCGCGGTGGCCTCCGGTGCGTCGTTACGGTCGGGATGAAACTCGACCGCCAGCTTTTTATAGGCCCGCCGGATCACCTGCGGGTCCGCCCCTTCGGGGATGCCGAGTACGGTATAAGGATTCCGCATGGGGCGCGTCGGGATGGGACGACGGAGGTTTCCACGGACAATCGCTATTATGGTCGTTCTCCCGGAACGGGCAACTGCGCATCGTGTGCAGGCGGGAAAGTTGAACTCGACTTGGGATAGAATGTCTTCGAGGAGGGGCGGCACTCGCGACGCCGTCCGTTGCTGCCCCGTCGTTTCCGCGATTGTTTCAGAGATGGCCGTGGATCAAGAGACTTCAATCTGGCTGGCCGTTCATCAGGAAGCCTCCGCCGAGATCGCGCGCGAACCGATCCTCGCCGGGTTTCTGCATACGACCGTGCTCAAACATGACTCACTCGAGAGTTCGTTGAGTTTTCACCTGGCGGGCAAGTTGGCTTCTGAGAGCCTGCCGTCGATTCTTCTCCGCGAACTGATCGACGAAACGATGGCGGCCGATCCGCGGATCGGCCGCGCCATTCGCGCCGATTTACAGGCCGTGCACGACCGGGATCCGGCCTCCCACGGCTATCTCACGCCTTTCCTGTACTTCAAGGGCTTTCATGCGCTGCAGGCGCATCGCATCGCGCACTGGCTTTGGAACCAGGAGCGGCGCGTGCTGGCGGTCCATCTGCAGAACCGGATTTCCGAAGTGTTTGGAGCCGACATCCATCCTGCTGCGTGCATGGGATCGGGAATTCTCATTGACCACGGGACGGGTGTCGTCATCGGTGAAACGGCCGTTGTGGAAGACAACGTTTCCATGCTGCATGAAGTCACACTTGGCGGCACCGGCAAACAAACCGGAGACCGGCACCCCAAGGTCCGGGAGGGCGTGCTCATTGGTGCGGGGGCCAAGGTTCTGGGAAACGTCGAGATTGGTGCGGGAGCGAAGATCGGCGCTGGGAGTGTGGTTCTGGATGCGGTTCCTCCTCATCGCACCGTCGCCGGCGTCCCGGCCCGCATCGTCGGAATGCCCCACACAACGGCGCCCGCTTTGGAAATGGACCAGAGCATTCCACATGTCTACACCGACGGCAGCGGCATTTGATCGGCAGACCCCTTTAACACGAGCACGCAATTCCAACAGATCGTCTTGTCTGAGTCATCCTTCAAAAGTACCGAACGATATCGAAAGTTCCTGTCCATGCACGAATTCTCAAAGTCAGGGGTGCCGATTGTCCGGAATCCCCTCGCGAGGGCCGTTTGCCTGCTGATCCTGAGCATCGTCTGTTCGTCGGCCTCCGCGGCCGATCTGACACGGGCCGTTGTGGTTGTCCGGCCCGGCGAACTGCCGTTGGCCGAACAGACCGCGGCACGCGTGTTGGTTGAGGAGGTCGCTCGACGGATGGGATTGAACTGGACGATCGCAACGAAGTGGCCGCAGGACGACGTCGCCGTCATCGCCGTCACAGCAGCGGCGAGCGTTCCCGAGTGGGGCCATACCGCTCCGGGGAGAACGGATGAGGATCGTTCCAAGGAGCGACCCGAAGGCTATCGCGTGGTGACGACGCAAGAGGATGGGCGCAGCCCGGTTGTCTGGATCCTCGGCGCTGACCCGCGGGGCGCGCTCTTCGGCGTCGGTGACTTCCTGCGGAATCTCGATTGGCGAACGGGACAGGCGTCATTCCCCGATGGCTACAACGTCTCGACCGCACCGGTTTACCCGATCCGCGGCCATCAGATCGGCTATCGGGCCCGGGCCAACTCGTGGGACGCCTGGACGGAAGAGCAATTCGATCAGTTCTTTCGCGAACTGGCGATCTTCGGGACTAACAGTATTGAGAACATCCCGTTCCAGGATGAAACCACGAACCCGCTGATGAAGTATTCTCGCCGCGAGATGAATCGCAAGATGAGCGAGATCTGCGACCGCTATGACATGGACTACTGGGTCTGGACGCCAGCGGAGTTTGATCTGAAGGATCAGAAGCTCCGCGCGGACATGCTCAGTCAGCACGAAACGCTGTATCAGGACTGTCCGCGAATGAACGGCGTGTTCTTCCCGGGCGGCGATCCAGGAGACAACTCGGGCGAGGATGTCATGCCGTTTCTCGCGGAGGTAGGAGCCATTCTCATCAAGTATCACCCGGACGCACGGGTCTGGGTTTCCCTCCAGCGGTTTCGTCGCGACGACGTTGACGCCGTTTATGAGTACATCGACAAGCATGATCCCCAATGGCTGGGGGGACTGGTCGGCGGACCGTCGAGTCCGCCCATCCCTGCACTCCGCAATCGTCTTCCAGAACGGTACGGGTTCCGTGACTATCCGGACATCACACACAACAAGCTGTGCCAGTTCATCGTGCCGTGGTGGGATCCCGCCTATGCCGTCACGCTGGGGCGCGAGGCAATCAACCCGCGGCCGAGCGAGTTCGCCGAAATTCACAATCAATTCGCCCCATACACGGACGGATTCATCAGCTATACCGACGGTGTGCATGATGACGTCAACAAGATCATCTGGAGCATGCGAGCCTGGGATCCTCAGCGCGACGTCCGAAAGATCCTGATCGACTACAGCCGGTTCTTCTTCGGCCCGGATGTCGCGGTTGATGCGGCTGATGCCATTCTGGCGCTCGAAAAGAACTGGCAGGGGACGCTGGCGGACAACGGCGCCGTCGACGGGACGCTGCAGTTGTGGAATCAGCTGGAGGCCCGGGCTCCGGAACTGGCGGGCAACTGGCGGTGGCAGATGAATGTTCTCCGTGCGAACTATGACGCCTATGTCCGGCGCAGGCTGCTCTATGAGACCGAACTGGAGACCCGGGCGAACGCAATCCTCGCTCAGGCCGCGACGATGGGCGCGCGCCCGGCGATGGATCAGGCGTTGGCCGTGCTGAACCGGACGGTGACCGAACCCAGCAGTCCCGAGTTGCGGCAGCGCATTGAGAATCTCTGTCAGGATCTGTTCGACTCGATCCAGTTACAGACGAGCGTCGCCCGGTATCAGGCGAGTGGGGCCGAGCGGGGCGCGATTCTCGATTTCGTGGACTATCCGCTCAACAATCGCTGGTGGCTCGAAGACCGGTTTCGTGAAATCGCCGCGCTCCCCACAGAGGACGCACGAATTGAGCAACTGCAGCTGATCGCGACCTGGGAAAACCCCGGCGAAGGAAGCTACTACGACGACATCGGCAACATTGCCAAATCACCGCATGTGCTCCGGTGGAATCCGATGACGGTGAATCCCGGCACTGTGATCTACGAACCGACACCCACATACTGGTGGCTCGACGACGGGCAGAGCCGCGCTCGTCTCTCCTGGCTGACGACTTTGTCGAACAACGCGACTGTTGTCTACGAGGGACTCGACCCCAAAGCCAACTATCTCATTCGCGTCGCCGGTTATGGACAATCCCTGTTGAAAGCCGATGATGAGCGGCTGACGCCTTCCCGCGACGACCGCGGTTTCGGCGAGTTCAAGGAGTTTCCGGTCCCGCCGCACCTGCTCGAAGACCGCAAACTGGTCGTCACCTGGGATCGGCCGACCGGTGAAGGACGACTCAACTGGCGGCAGCAATCGCGGAACGCAGAGATCTGGCTGCTGAAACAGTGATTACTATTGCGGAGCGCGAAGGCCGTCCCGGCGGTGCGTCAGCAGGTGCGAAAGACCTGGCAGGGAATTCTGGCTGGTCATTCGCGTGCCAGTCCGTCGGCTAGGGAGCGATCGACGCGGCTCGTGAGGCTTTTTCGCGGCGCGCGAGTTCTGCGGCGTAAGCCGCCTGAACCTGTTTGACGACGTCATCTTGCGTATAGAGGCGGTCTGTCGGCGTGTTGAACATGCCGCGGCCGCCTTTTGTGTGCGCGCCGGTTTGTTTTCCCTCTTTGGTAGTCGTCAGATACTCGATCAGTTTGGCTCCCCCCGGCGTGTTGATCAGTCCTTGAAGTTCCTGCTTGCCGTGGGGTTGTTGCCGCATGCGATCAATCCGATCGTAACCCTGGGGATACTGAGACATGTCGCGCATGAACCGTGTCCCTTTCGTGGTCCGCAGCGTTCGGACCAGCCAGTCCGAGTCTTCCAACAAGCGGCGTTTGATGTCGTCCTGAGACGACTTATCCATCTCCCACCCGATTGCCCGGAGCACGTCGAAGAGTGGTGCAACGTCGCCGCGTGAGAGCAGGTCGTCCTCCTCGCGACCAGATAGACCCGCGAGGTAGCGAACGGTCGCGTTCTCGACGTCCGCAGCCGCCGGCAATGGACGGAGTTCGCTTGAGACCTGCGGCGTGATCGTCTGAGCCGCAAGAGAAGAAATGCTGAACAGGCAGATCGACAGGCCGCCGAGCCATTGCGAGCAGTAAAGCATGTGAGTCACGCAGCTTATGTTGCCGGGAGACTCTCAAAACCACGTCCCGCGACGGGTTTCATGGTTCCCCGGTAATCATAGCTTCGGAATCACCGCTCTGCCGAGTACAACGGAAATTGCGAATCTGCGTGCCGTTCACCCGTGTCAATCGGCTCAATCCGGCGTGCTCCGCCGACCGAGCCCTTCATCATCAAGGGTCCGCCAACCGAAATCGGCAGGCCGGAGGGGCCTCTCCAGTGACACGTTCATAAGAGACGAGAAACGCCCGGTCGCCCAGTCGGAGCGAATCTCCCGGCATGAGTCCGCCG
>JAHBXU010000354.1 GCA_019636315.1 Planctomycetaceae bacterium
AATCGGGCGTCGAAATCGAGGTCAACGGCATTCCCGATCCCGATCGCGTCAAACAGATCATCGACGACCACCGGCGGCTGACGTGACGCTTGAAGCCGCGTCATGGGACGCAGCAGCCTCCAATCCCAAGCCGACGGCTCTGCCGTCGGACGATGGGGAGCGGGCACTGGTGTCCGGCTGGAAGGGCATTCGACGCGTCCACTTCACTGTCCGACGGCAGAGCCGTCGGCTTGGGATTGGTTTGTGCTTTGATTGCGCTCGGATGAGGTTCCGTTGGAAACCAGCCATGGACTCTCACCCGCCCAAACAGTCAGGCGCCTGCATCGACACCTTCCCGGCAGCCGCTTTCTCAAGGGCGCGGTCCTGTGTTTCCCACGGGCGCAAAACATCGCCCCGGCTGCCTTGAATCAGCCGGGGCGTTGACCACCAGAGTCGAGATGCGATCGATGGGCCGGACCGGGGCCGGTTCAGACCCGCATCGGATCAGTACGTGGGCAGGCTGTTGATCGGCACACCCGCCGTCGTATAGACCGGCGTGTATGCGTAGGAAGTGGTGGTGGGAATGCCGGCCGACATATTCGTCCCGGCCGAATACATTCCGGTCGGATATCCGCCGCCATAGTAGTTGGGCGTGCCGCAGGTGCCGGTGGAGCAGCCGCCGCCCCATCCGCACGGCTGTGACCAACAGCATCCGACGCTGGACCCGAACAGAGCGATGCACGCACAGAGCATCAAGTAATGTCGCATGGAACGTTCCTTTTTTCGATCGTTGACGAGAGAGAGTGGATGATTGAGAGACGCAGGGTCTTCCGGCCCGGGAGATATGGACGCCCTCGGAAACTTCAGTGCGGACGGACGTCTTCCAAACTCACACGCAAGGTGCGAGGTTCAGGCCCGTTCGAATCGAAATGAAAATCAGGGGAATACTCAGGAGAGACTGCACACAGTCGTTGGGACTGGAACCACTCCCTGTCCGACTGTGGGCGGGGAAAATAGGGAGATTCCCCGTCCTCGTCAACAGCGATTTGGCAGAATCTGCTGAAACTCAACCTTTCATGATCGGTCCGCGCAGGGGCCCCTGCGGTTGACGGGCAGAACTCATTTGCGGACAACGAGCTACGCTGGAGGCCGCGTGATGCGTCACAAAGACGAAATCCGACGCAGTTGACGAATCCTGAGTTCGCCGTCCACGGACAGGATGCGACCGGAACCGCCTGATCTGAACCGCGAATCGAGTCATTCCAGATGAGCAACGTCCGACGTTTCGGAGCCGCCGGGGACGGCACGACCGATGACACCGCTGCCGTTCGTCATGCCTTGCGCGACGGGGACGGTATGCTGCACTTCCCCCCGGGAACGTATCTCATTTCGCAAACGATCGAAGTCCTGTTGGCCGATCGCGGTCCCTGCGGCATCGACGGCACGAGCGGCACGGCCCGCATCCTGATGTCCGGACCGGGCCCCGCGTTTCGATTCATCGGCACACACGGCGGCACGGGCAACCCCGCGAGCTTCAAGGGCAACGTCTTTCCCACGCAGCGGCTGCCCACCATTCAGAACATCGAAATCGAGGGCGTCCACCCCGAAGCCGACGGCATCGAACTGGTGCAGACGATGCAGGCCCTCTTCGAAGGGGTGCTCATCCGCCGTTGCCGGCACGGCATGCATCTCGTCCAGCGCAATCGCAATGTGCTCATCAGCCATTGCCACGTTTATCACTGCTCGGGCGTCGGCGTTTTCCTGGACGGCGTCAACCTGCATCAGGTCAACATTGCCGGGTCGCACATCAGTTATAACCGGCTGGGGGGCGTCCGCATCGAGCGCAGCGAAGTCCGCAATCTGCAGATCACCGGCAACGACATCGAGTACAACAACCACGAGGCCCACGGCACGGAACCGGAGCCGACCGCCGAGATTTCCATCGACACGTCAGCACCGGGCGCCAGCGTGTGTGAAGTGACGATCGCTTCCAACACCATTCAGGCGACCAGCTCCCCTGGCGGCTGCAATATTCGCATCATCGATACGCGGGGAGGGAAGGATCTCCGGCCCAATCTGTGGGCCATCACCGGCAACATCATCGGCAGCCAGGAGACCAACGTGCATCTGACCGGATGTCACGGAATGACGATCACCGGCAACTGCATCTACTCCTGTTCCCATCGCAATCTGCTGATTGAAGACTCGCAATTCCTCAACCTGAGCGGAAATGTGTTCCGCCGGCACACGCCGACAAGAGGGACCGGCGTGCGCATCGAGGGCTCCCACGACATCGCATTCACCGGCTGCACTATTCACGACGAGCACGAATCGGGTCAGGAGTCCGGGGCCTCCCTGCTGGAACTGGTCGACTGCGAGCGAATCAACATCTCCGGCTGCCAGCTTCTGGGCGGCGTCCCCTGCGGCATCGACGCGACGAACTGCAGCGGCATCCTGGTCACCGGATGCACCATCCATGACAGCCGTCCGGAACTCAAATCTCGACATGCCGTCCGTTTGGCCGGGGCAGGCCGCGAGAACCTGATCGCGACCAATCACATCGGCGCAACCGTCGATTTCCCGCTGGCCATCGGACCGGAAACTGAGGCGGAGGCACACTCGAATGTTCTCCCTTAGCCGTTCGGTTCGCTGTCCGGCATGGTGGCATGCGAGGAGGCCATGAGGCAGATGAACATGTTGCGGACGAATGGACGGCGACTCGGCGCACGTCGCGATGTCACGTCTTCCAGTCGCTGTTTGCCTGCCGGGCGTTGTCCATATCCCCCAACGATATGACTGCAAACTGCATGTCGATTTAGGCTTATGTCATTCGTTCGCATTACGCCGGTGGGTCTGGGGGTCCCTTCAGAAGTTCGGCAAAAGTTGCCGGAGGGCCGCGACGGGGCCATTGTGAGACTGTTTGCGTGCCGATAAACTCGGGTGTGCCCCCCTGAATCACATGGTGCTCCGCGCCACACTTTTCTCCTGTTCGCGCAGCGCGTCGACTGATGTCGACAGGTATTGTCAATCCGCGCTGCGAATTCACGAACTCCTGATAAAGATCCAAGATGGAACATGTTCTTCTCACCGGGGCGACCGGTTTGCTGGGTCGCTACCTTGTGCGTGACCTGACTCTGGAAGGCGTCCCACTGGCGGTGCTCGTGCGAGGCAGTCGCCGCCATTCTCCCCAGCAGCGGGTGGAGAGCCAGATCCGCACTTGGGAAGAGAAGCTGGGCAAATCTCTGGCCCGGCCCCGCGTCCTCGAAGGGGATATCTCTCTGCCCGGATTGGGATTAAGTGGGGACGACTTTCTGTGGGCGTCCGAGCATTGCGCACATCTGGTTCATAATGCCGCCAGCCTGCAATTTGTCAGCACGTCGCGCGAGAGCGAGCCGTGGCGTTCCAATGTCGACGGAACCCGGAACGTACTCGACTTTTGCGATGCCGCGGGCATTGAGCAGTTCCATCACGTCTCAACGTCCTATGTGTGCGGCGTCCGGCACGGACGGGTGCTGGAATCCGAACTCGAAGTTGGCCAGGAATGGGGGAACGACTACGAACTCAGCAAGGTCGAAGCGGAGAAACTGGTGCGGTCCGCTGGATTCCGCAAGCCGCCCACAGTGTTTCGACCGGCGATTATTGTCGGTGACAGCCGCACCGGCTGGACGACGACTTTCCACAATTTCTACGTCATCCTGCAGATTGCCGACACGCTGGTCAATCAGCGATCCAACCGCGATGCGACCGGACTGTCCAATGCGTCGGAGGTCGACATCAACGTCGACGGAACCGAGCGGAAGAATTTTGTGCCTGTGGATTGGGTGTCCGCCGTCATGTCGCACATCCTCATTCATCCCGACCTGTACGGCCAGACCTATCACCTGACGCCGCGATGTCCGATCACGACGCGGCAAATTCGCGACGCGATCGAAGCCGCGACCAGCGTGTACGGCTTGGGATTCTGCGGAGCGGGCGAATCGCGCGCGGATCAGAACGAGTATATCGAACTCTTTCACGAACACATGCGGGTCTACAACTCCTACTGGCGGGACGATCCGGTCTTCGACGCCACCAACACGCGGGAGGCGGCGCCCCACCTGCCGTGCCCGCACATCGACCTGTCAATGCTCAATCACCTGTCCCGCGTCGCGTTGGACATGCGGTTCCGTTGGAACGAGCGCGTGCAAAAGCCGGCGGAGCACGTTCTGGCGTAGTGCTCTGTCAGTCCTGAAACGATGGGGGAATCCTCAGAACCGCGAGCGTCAGCGACCGGTCGCTCCCGCAGCGTCCACGTCTCGGCCAGCGGCCGTCAGGGCGGCGTGATGCGGATCCCGCTCGTGCCGTCCGTCGTGTATCGGTTCTTCGACGGGACCGCGTGAATGGTCCGGGCCCGGAGGTTCTCGTGCGGCTGGCCCGGCGCCCGCTGATGCCAGATGCCGGCATCGGTCCCTTTCCCCTTCAGCGTGAACTGCTCTTTCGATTGATCATAGATGATGGAATCGGCATGCGCGCCGAACACCTTGCCTTCAATCTCCGCATTTCCGAAGGCGATGATCTCGATCCATTCTCTTTCTTCCGGTCCCGAGTCCTGCCGCAACTGCAGGTTCATCTGGTCGCTCTTGGCCCAGACGGCGTTCCGCGCGGTTTCGCTGTCGCCGTCGAGGTCATGTCGGAAGATCGGGATGAGCGAGTTCTCGACCGGTCCGTGAATGACCTCAACGCGGTCTTTCAGGACCACAAAGCGGTCCAGTTGATTGCCGCGCAATTCGCCTTTGAAGTCCAGCCAGGTGAAACTCCAGGGCAGTTTGTCTGATTCGACCCCCTCGTTGGCGCGGGTGACCGATTGCGGGCTGAGCTGGATGCGCCGTCGGCCGGCGCCGCGCTGCCAGTCGTGGATCCGTCCCGGTCCGCGGGCGAAAAAGTTTCCGGTCGCCCGATCGTATGCGAATTCCGCCACGTCCACCTGTCGCAACCCCACAAGAATCGTCCGCTCTCCCGGAGCCATCTTCCCCCACTCGTGGTGCTCAAGATACGCTCCCTCGCGGCACGCAATCCGAGCGATCTCCGGTTCCGACTCCGGCGCGGCGTCGTCCGAGAAATCGATTCGCCGGTTCAGAGTGACATCCAGCTCGCTCGACTTCAGCACGCTTCCGGCCAGAGCTGTCTCCGTCTTTCCCAGAAACTTCGCCAATTGACCGTCGAAATGCATACTCTCGCGCCATCGCACGGTCAGGTTCTCGGGCGTACTGAGTTCGCGGCCCTCGAGATCCGACTTGACGCTGAACACGATGGTGCCGGCC
>JAHBXU010000355.1 GCA_019636315.1 Planctomycetaceae bacterium
GTCCGAGTCTGCGCGGCTTAATCGGTTGATCATCGAAGGAATGTTTCGCGACAGCATCAAAAAGCTCTACGTCACAGGCTGGCGTCCGATGATGTTTGTCTACGGCGCGCTGGGACTGCTGGTCGCGGGCCTCATCTGGTGGAGTTGTCGCACGACACCCGACCAGCATCCCTGGTGCAATGCCGCGGAGATTGCACTCATCAACGGGAATCGACCGTTGCGGGCTTCAACCGGCAAGGTCTCCAGCGTGCCGATCAAGGCGCTGATGCAGAGCCGAAGCATGTGGAGTTCGTGCATTTCGCAATGGTTTACGAACATCGGCTGGGTCTTTCTGCTGACCTGGGCGCCCCGCTATCTGACGAACGTCCACCATCTTCCCACGGAATTGCGGGCGCTCCTGGTGTCAATTCCTCCTCTGGTGGGCTGGGCCGGCATGTTGTCCGGCGGGTGGGTCACGGACCGGGCGGTCGAACGACTCGGGCTCCGCTGGGGCCGGGTGTTGCCTATCTCGCTGTCCCGTTTTGTCGCCATGGCGGCGTATCTCGGGTGTCTGTTTGAGCCAAGTGCGACGTTGGCGGTCGTGCTGTTTTCCGTGGTGGCGTTCTCGACCGATTTCGGCACGCCGTCGATGTGGGCCTTTACGCAGGATGTCGGCGGGCGGTACGTCGGATCGGTGCTCGGTTGGGGCAACATGTGGGGCAACCTGGGGGCCGCCGTGACGCCCCCGTTTTTGATCTGGGTGATCGGGGCGACGGAAAACTGGAACTACGCATTCGTGACGTGTGCTGCGGCGTTTCTGCTATCGGGCCTGTTTGCCTTGGGAATCGATGCCCGTGTGCCCATTGTGGTCGATGACGACTTGCTCCCCGACCCACAGCAGCCAAACCCTTGAAGGGCGAATTCTGCAGATGCCGTGTCCGAAGCGGTTGTCCAGCTGACAGTTATGCAAGTGTTGCCCCGCGGATTGCGGCAGGTTCCATCGCGGGAATTCAATGTTTACCAGGTCGAGAGACGTTGAAGCACGTTGTCGCCGCCCTGCCCCGCAGATCATCTTGCTGAAGTTCCGGGACTGCTGTACGATCCGCCGCTTTTCCTGCACAGAGCACAGCGCATCGATTCTTTGACGGGTCAAATTTCCCGGGCGCCGTGCTGGTGTCGAATTCCCCTCGACCGCGTGCGTCCCGTGCGCACAACATGTTCTGGCTGGCTATGGATTACCGCGTCAACCCGATTGGCAAGACCTGCGCGGCGACGGGCAAGCCGCTCGAGCCGGGCAGTCGCGTTCACTCCGTGCTGGTGGAGCGCAATGGAGTCAGTACGCGACTCGACTATTCGATGGACGGGTGGAGCGGACCGCCAGCGGATGCCATCGGATACTGGCGAGCCGTCATCCCTTGGCCAGCCGCCGAAGCGCACAAACCCTTAGACACAGAAGCGCTGCTCGACTATTTCCAGAGAGTTCTGGAGGATGCGAATCCCGTCCAGGCGCAGATGGCGTACGTCCTGGCGTTATTGCTTCTTCAGAAGCGGCGGCTGTCTCTCGACGGTTCACGAACGGACGGCGACGTCGCTTACCTGTTGTTGTCAGGCAGTCGAGGCGAAGGACCGTTTGAAGTCCGGGACCAGCAATTGGCGGCGGCGGAAATCACATCTCTCCAGGCTCAATTGACCCAGCATCTGCGATCGACGGATCGGATCAGCGCCTGACCTCGATCAAAGCGAAACACGCCCTGAACTTTCCGAGGTTGAAGGATCACAACTTCAACAGAACGGCATTCCCCATGCGTCGTCGGCCAGAGCTCCGGTTGTGTCGAGCACTGCTCACCCGTGGTGAGGCGTCGAGCCGTGAGCCGTCGCTTGCGCAGCCAGTTTCGATTGACGGAGTCGTTCGGGGACCGGTGCGCGCCGCGGGCGAATCCGCACACGTCCGTTCTGTCGCAACGCTGGCCCGTTTGGTTTGTGTCCTCCTTGTGTTTGTCTTTCTGAGCGGCTGCGCCGCAACCAGTTGGTTCAGTCCGGCTGCTCCTTTCAGCAGTCGCGCCCCGTGCGTGCTGTCGCCAAATGCCGATAAAGAGGCAATTGTCCAGCATGTGAACCGGAATATTCAGGGAACGCAAACGTCCACCGGTCTGGCGTCATGGCAGGCGAACGCCCACCTGCGAATGAACAGCCAGGGTCCGTCGATGGAGGTGCCGGCACGGATCGCCGTACAGGCTCCGCGCAATTTTCGCCTCCGCGTTTCGATGCCGCTGCATGGTGAACTGGCCGACATGGGGTCCAACGAGCGGGAGTTCTGGTTCTGGGCCAAGTACTCACCCTACCCCAATGTCATCACGGCGAGTCATGAGGATATGCTGCTCACGCAGCAGCGTCTCAGCGTTCCCATTCAACCGGAATGGATGATGGAGGTGCTGGGCGTCATCCCCATCGACTCAGAAAACGTGACGCTGCGCCGCGGAGGACCAAACACGTCCGTCGTCGACCTCGTCAGCGACCATGTTGCTCCGGATGGCGGACAGTTCCAGAAGGTCGTTCGCGTCGACGCCTGTCATGGCATCATTCGCGAGCACGCGCTGTATGATGGACGAGGCGTCCTGATCGCCAGTGCGCGGCTGGGCGATCACCGTATCGACGAGGCCACTGGGCTGATCACGCCGCGAGTCATTCGCCTGGACTGGCCCTCGATGCAACAGCAGATCACGATGCGGTTTGACAACATCGAGGTGAACCCGCGATCGATTCCGGCGGCCGTGTGGCAGGTGCCCGAACGTCCAGAGTGCCCCCGGCTGGAACTGTCCGCGCTGCTCAATGCATCCCACGGGAACGGACTCAACCCATTCGGCCCAACGCAGAACGCGGGACTGACTCCTGCGGGAGCGGGAATGTCCGAAGAATTTGGACCCGGACAACCGACCGGTTCGGTTAGCGTCGGGACTGCTGGAGCCGCGCCGCCGTCAACGTATTCTGCAGGAGCATCGCGATCGTCATCGGACCGACGCCCCCGGGCACGGGGGTTATGGCCCTGGCAACGGCGCTGACCGAGGCGAAGTCGACGTCACCCACAAGTGCCCCGTCGGCCGTCCGGTTGATGCCCACGTCAATCACCACCACCCCTGGCTGAACCATCTCAGCGGTCACGAACTGCGGCCGACCGAGCGCGGCGATGAGAATATCGGCCTGGCGCGTGATCGCGGACAGATTCCGCGTGCGGCTGTGACACACGGTGACCGTGGCGTCTGCCGTCTTCCCCTTCTGCACCATCAGCAACGCCATCGGCTTGCCGACGATCTCGCTGCGTCCCAGAACGACGACATGCGCCCCGGCCGTCTCGATCCCCGATTCTTTCAGCAGAGCCTGGCACCCGGCAGGAGTGCATGGCTGAAACCGGGGACGACCCTGAGATAGTAAGCCCACGTTCTCAGGATGGAAGCAGTCGACATCCTTGAGCGGTGAGACGGCATCCAGTACGGCGGTTTCGGCGATTTGTCGTGGCAACGGCAACTGCACCAGGATGCCATGAACGTCGGCATCGTTGTTGAGCTGGTCGACGAGCGTCAGTAACTCACTCTGCGAAACGCCCGCATCGAGACGGTGCAGCGTGCTCCGCAGCCCGGCGTGCTCACAGGCCCGCTGTTTGCTGCGAACATAGACGGCGCTCGCGGGATCATCGCCGACCAGAACAGCGGCCAGATGCGGGGTGACGCCGGTTTGACGCTGAAATTCGGCCGTTTGCTCGGCGATGCGTCCGCGCAACCGCGTCGCGATCGCTTTTCCGTCGATCAACTGAGCCACACGCGTTCCCTCTCATTCTCCCCGGGCATTCCTCACACGCGACTCATTGCCCGCCGGTGGTGCTTGTCGGTACGTCCTCCGTGTTCGGCGTCGCGCCTGCCAGCTTGGTGCGTGGCGGAGGGTACTGACCCGACAGCAGTTCGTCGATCACGGAACGCACGACGTCGTCCGGGATGGCATAGGTCTCCGTGCGACCGGCGCGTGCGATATTGACGCCGATGGCTGCGCCCGAAAGATCGACCAGCGGGCCGCCGCATTCTTCTGGTTTAAGAACAGAATCGTGCTGCAGCACCGCGGGGAATCCGGTCCGCCGGTCGCTGAGGCGGCCTCCCATCTCGTTTTGTTGTGCGATGCGCGAAAGGAAGTCCCCGAAGGGGTGTGTGAGCGTCGCTTGAATGGTGCGTGGTTCACCGTTCCGCACCACGAGCAACGAAATCGTATCTTGCGGGGGATAGCCGCGAATCTCGGCCACGAGTGTGCTGGAGGACGTGACGTTCACATGATTCACGCGGGTGATGATGTCCCCCTCCTGCAGACCGGCGCGGGCCGCGGCGCTGTCGGGAACGACTCGCGTGATCTTGGCGGATTCGTGCTGAGGATCGAGTTGTACACCCAGGACGCCGGAGATTCGAACTTCCGGGACGGCGCGGCGGGCAATGCTGATGACGCCGACCGTTCGAGGCGCGCCCTGCCCATCCGGCGTGATCGCCCAGCGTCCCACGCCCGGGTCGTCGGCATCCTGCCAACGCACGACGGGAAGCTCGCCCGCATCGACTTTAATCAGCGCCAGGTCGTGGTCCGGATGGTACGCGACAAGTTCAGCGGAAACGATTCCTCGCTGCGGAATCTCACATTCCAGTCTCCCGCGCAGCCCGCTCCCCTTGGTGAGGATGTATCCCTCCGACCGCACGATCACACCGAATGCGATTTCGGTCTGCTCGGATCGGATACGGACCGTCCAACGATTGGCGTCTTCGACAACTTCGGTGAAGGCGCGCCGCGTGGCGGCCCCATTGGTGAAATACGATTCGAGCAGGGGGCGAATTTGCGTCGGCGGGTCGGCCGCGCCCAAGCTTCCTGTGGACCAGGCCATCAGCAGGCACAATCCTGCACCAGCGACTCGTGACCAGTGAGACCGCTGCCAGGCGGTGCGGCCCGGTTTGGTCCGAGGAGCGACGCTGCGAGGTAAGTCCATGCCTCCCCCTTTCACTGTTCACGGGCCCCTAATCGCAGGCGAATCTCGTGGACCTCCCCGTCCCTGCGGACCGTGACACGCACGCGTCGGCCCGGTTCCTCTTCCGCCACCAGTTCCTGCAACCGCTCCATCGTGGGCACGGGGACGCCCTGGAACGTCAACAGAACGTCTCCCTCCCGCATCCCGGCTGCGGCGGCCGGCTGATCCGGCCAGATCTTGGACAGCTTGATGCCGCCGTCGACCATCTTCCCTTCAACACCCAGGAACGCATAC